>JALGWA010000141.1 GCA_025774425.1 bacterium | reverse complement strand
CGCCTGCTTCCTGAGGTCGGCGGTCGAAGCCCTGTCCAGAATCATCCGCCGTATGGTCGCGCTCGCCGGCATGACCTCGAACACGCCCTGCCTGCCCAGATAGCCCGTGTTGTTGCACTTGGAACAGCCCCGCCCCCGGTAGAACTTCGTGCCCCTGGCGTCCTCGGGTGTGAGCCCGAGCTCACGCACGGCCTCGGGATGGGCCTCGAACTCCTCCTTGCACTTGGGACAGATCTTCCGGACCAACCTCTGCGCGAGGACGAGGTTCAGGGACGCTGCGACGAGGAAGGGCTCGATGCCCATGTCGACGAGTCTGTCGATCGTGCTCGGCGCATCGTTGGTATGGATGGTGGATAGAACGAGATGCCCGGTAAGAGCCGCCTTGACCGCTATCGAGCCCGTCTCCGTATCGCGGATCTCACCGACCATGATGATGTTGGGATCCTGCCGGAGGAAGGACCTGAGAACGCGGGCGAAGGTCAGGTCGATCTCCTCGTGCATCTGCACCTGATTGATCCCGTCTATGTTGTACTCCACGGGGTCCTCGGCCGTCATGATGTTGACACCCGGCTTGTTGATCCTCGTCAAGGCCGAGTAGAGCGTAGTCGTCTTGCCGCTCCCGGTCGGCCCGGTGACGAGTACTATGCCGTAGGGGGCCTCGATCGCCCTGATGAAGTTCGCCAGCGCCCTCTCCTCGAAGCCGAAAGTCTCGAGGTCGAGCTTGAGGTTGCCCTTGTCGAGAATCCTCATGACGACCTTCTCGCCGAAGATCGTGGGAACCGTGGAGACACGGATGTCGACCGTGCGGCCGTCCACGCGGACCTTGATTCTGCCGTCCTGCGGGAGACGCCGCTCGGCGATGTCGAGCTCCGACATGATCTTGAGCCGGGAGGTGATCGCGTTCCTCATGCGGGCCGGCTTGCTCATCACCTCATGCAGCGTGCCGTCGATCCTGAAGCGCACTCTGAAGTGATTCTCGCCCGGCTCGATGTGGATGTCGCTGACCCCCTTGCGGACGGCGTCCGTGAGCATGGAGTTGACGAACTTTATCACGGGCGCCTGTTCGGCTTCCTGGAGGCCCTCGTCCTCCTCGTCGGAGGTGTCTTCGACGACCTCGAGGGCGTCGTCCTCCATGTCCATGGCGATGTCCTCGAAGCTCTCGACATCGTCCGTGACGCGGTAGTATGGCGGTGGAGAGCGAGGTCTCGCCGGCGACCATCGCCTTGACCTCGAGACCGGTGATGAACTTGAGATCATCGATGGCGGCCATGTCCGAGGGGTCCGTCATCGCGAGGGCCAGGACCCGGCCCTGCTTGTAAACGGGCAGAACCCTGTACTTCGCCGCGACATCCGGGGGCACGAGCTTGATGACGCTCTGCGGTATCTCGACGGCGTTGGGATCCACGGCCTCCACGCCGTAGATATGCGTGAGGAACTCGAGAAGCCTGCCCTCGGACATGTACCCCAGCTGGACGACTGCTTCCTGGAACGTCGCGCCGTTGGTCTCGCAATGCTTCGCGATCTTGGCGACCTCGTCATGCTTGAGAACGCCGAGGCTGATCAGTTTTTCGGCGACATCGGTCTTTACGGCCATATCGGCAGCACACTACCCCCTGATCTGCGGATTCCGACCCAGTCGTAGCTGGACCCGGCGACCTCACCGGTGCAATGTCTGTACCAGTCTCACCGGTCCTCCGGCGGACCACTAGGCCAACTCATTCCAAAGAGTTCCTCAACAGATCGCAATTTGCACCACTCGTGTCGGTCCCGCGGAGCCCGCGTCCCCTCGCAATCTGCAATGCCCGTTGCAAATTGCGAATACGCCTCCTAGCCGGGGCCGCTCGAGTCCGTCTTCACGCTGACGAACGGCCGCAGCCTGTCCAGCGTCGCCGGGCCGATCCCGCGCACCTCGTCGAGGTCGTCGATGCCGCGAAACGGCCCGTTGGCGTCCCGCCATGCGACGATCGCGAGAGCCCTCTTCTCACCTATGCCCGGCAGCGCCATCAGCTCCTCCACCGAGGCCCTGTTGAGATCGAGCCGGAGGTAGGAATCATTTTCCGAGTACGCGCAGGCGGCGCATGTATCCGTCCCGGCGAGGACATGGATTTCCCCCTCGTCTCGATGCAGAAGGCCCGCTAGAACCCCGAGCAGCAGTGTTGCGAGCACGACGAAACTCGCCAGCTTCTCCTTGTTGTTCATCCCCCACCCCACCCTGTGAAGTTATCGTCTGCTTTTACGGAAAAGTTTAGGTATGTTACGGCGCGGTGCTTGAAAAACGGTGGGTCTAGAGCAGGTTCTCGAGCCCCCTGGCCGCAAGGAGCTCAACGAGTTTCTTCACGTCCTCTCCTCTCTCCTTTCTGGCGACGAGGACGGCGTCGCCGGTTGCGATTACTATCAGGTCTTCCACGCCGAGGGCCGTGACCACCGGGCCGTCGGCATAGACAATGCAATTTGCAGCGTCGAGTCCTACAAACGTCCCGCCGACCGCATTCCCCTTTTCATCCTGCTGGAGGTATCTGGAGAAAGACTCCCAGCTCCCGATGTCATCCCAGCCGACATCGACCGGTACGACGGCGGCCCTGCCGGTCTTCTCCATCAGGCCGAAGTCGATCGAGACCTCCTCCACCGAGGAGTAGGCCTTCGACTTCTTCTCCTCCTCTGAGTCGGTGCCGACGGCGGCTTCGTACTCGCAGAAGGACGAGGCGATGCCCGGCAGGTGCTGCTCCATCTCATTCAGCATGTCCGACGCCCTGAAGATGAAGATGCCGGCGTTCCACAGGTACGAACCGTCTTCGACGTACCTGCGGGCGACTTCCGGGGCCGGCTTCTCGGTGAACTGCTCCACCCCGCGGAACTCGAGACCGCCCGCGGCGCCGACGGCCCCGCCCAGCTTGATGTAACCGAAACCGGTCGCCGGCCGGTCCGGCCTGACGCCGAGCGTCAGTATGAAGCCCGAGGTCTCCACGAATTCCAGACCCGCTGCGACGACCTTCCTGAAGCCCTCGGCGTCCTCGATCAAGTGATCCGCGGGAAAGACGGCGACCGTCGCGTCGCCGAACTCGGCCCGCGCCTTGCAAGCGACATAGGCGATGCAGGGCGCCGTGTTCCGCCCGACCGGCTCGCAGAGCGCCTTCACTCGATCGAGGCCGATTGCCGCCTGGGTCTGCTCGAGCTGCGACTCCTGCGTAACCACCCAGATGCAATCGTCCCCGAAAACGGGTCGTATCCGTTCGATCGTAAGCTCGAGCAGCGACTTGCCGTCGAAGAGCGGAAGGAGCTGCTTGGGCCTGCCGGCACGGCTCATCGGCCAGAAGCGCGTGCCCCGCCCTCCCGACATTATGACGGCTATACGCACGCTAGACCTCCGGCAGCACAACCGGCCTGCGCATGACGTCGCTGAGCGCGGCCGTCACTTCGGCGATTATCACCTCGAGCCCCGCTTGCGAAGAGGCCTCGAAACGCAGGACGAGGACGGGCTGCGTGTTGGACGCCCTCACCAGGCCCCAGCCGTCCGGGAAGACGACGCGGACCCCGTCGATGTCTATCACCCTGTACTTGTCCTTGAAGTACCCGCCGATCTTCTCCACTACCTGGAACTTTTCCCTGTCCGTACTCTCCAGCCTTATCTCGGGAGTAGTGAAGTACACCGGGACATCCTCGAGAAGGGAGGACAGCGTGCCCTCGTGCCTCGACATTATCTCGATGAGTCTCAGAGAAGCGTAGATGGCGTCGTCGAAACCGAAGTAGCGGTCGGCGAAAAAGATATGGCCGCTCATCTCGCCGCCGAGCAACGCCTTCTCCTCCCGCATCTTGCTCTTGATCAGCGAGTGGCCGGTCTTCCACATTATGGGGACGCCGCCCGCCTTCTCGACTGCGTCGACGAGCGCCTGGGAGCACTTGACCTCGAAGACAACCCGCGCACCCGGGTTCGACGCGAGGATGTCGCGCGCGAAGATTATGAGCAGCCTGTCACCCCAGATGATCTCGCCCTTCTCGTCTATGACCCCGATCCTGTCCGCGTCGCCGTCATAGGCGATGCCGCCCTCGTAGCCGCCGCGGCGCACCGTCTCGATGAGATCCTGGAGGTATTCCACGACCGTCGGATCGGGATGGTGGTTGGGAAAACCGCCGTCGGGCTCGCAGAAGAGACACTTGTAATCGATGTCGAACCTGTCGAGAAGACCCGGCACGACGATCCCGCCCGTGCCGTTGCCGCAATCGACCGCGATTCTCACTCTGCGTCCGAGGCTTATGTTGTCCGTGAGGTGGTCCACATAGGCCGACACGGCCTCGCCCTGCTCGACGCCGCCCTTGCCCACCGTGAAGCGTCCCGTCTCTGCTATCTCCCGGATCTCCTGTATTTCGTCCCCGTAAATCGTGCTCCGGCCGCGTGCGATCTTGAATCCGTTGAACTCCGGGGGGTTGTGACTGCCCGTGATCATCACGCCGCCGCCGACGTCCGCCGTGAAAAGCGTCGAGTAGAACACGGGCGTCGGAATGACTCCGTAGTCGATGACATCGAGGCCCGATTTGGAGAGTTCCTCGCCGATGATACGCCGGAAGGCGTCCGAGCTCAGCCTGTTGTCACTCGCCAGCGACACCCTGTGCGCCCCGGCGCCGGCCAGGTGCGCACCGAAAGCCCTTCCGAGCACCGAAACCGTTTCCTCGGTGAGGTCGGTATCGACTTTGCCCCTGATGTCGTACTGCCGGAAAATGTCCGGATTGATGTCCATGAATCCCTCTCTGCTATATGCCGGTCCCCGTCACTTCCCCTGCGACCTCGGGCAGGAACCTCGAAAGGTATGCCACGGCCTGAAGCAGGTACGATATAACCGCCGATTCCCGCAGCACGTCTATGTCCACGCCGAGCCTCTCGAGGAGCGTGAGGGCCACGCCTATCCCTATCCCGACGACGCATGCTCCCACCACCCCGCCCAACATCCTGTCCATGAGCCGCAGATTGGCCGCCTTTGCCAGCCCCGAGACGAGCTTGCCGAGAAGCCCTATCAGGACGGCCACCACGAGAAAGGTGACGACGAAGACGAAGACCTTGGCTCCGACCGGATGCGAGAGGCTGCCGGTCTGGGCGGCCGTCACCGAGGTCATATACCCGGCGGCGATCACGCCGATGATGACGGCGAGAGCCCCGGCGATTTCCTGGATCGCTCCCTTGACGATTCCGTGGATGAATCCCAGCAACATCAGAAGACCGGCGGTGGCGCCGATCCAGTCAATCTCCATCTCCGCCCGCCGCCTTTCTCCCCATGCAGTTGATGTAGACGGTGGTCTCCTCCCGGCCGTCCAGCCCGATGAGAGCGTTCACCTCCGACTCCTCGAAGGCGCCCACGGCTACGACCCCGAGACCGAGCGAGGCGCATTGCAGATAAACGTTCTCGCTTATGTGCCCCGCTTCCATGTAGATGTACATCAGCCCGCGGTCGCCGTAGACCCGGGTCGTGCGCTCCGGCACGGCGCAGAAGACGAGAGTGCACGCCGCCTCCGCCGGCATGCCCTGCCCGAGGCAGGCCTCGGAAAGCGCCTCGCCGAACCGGCCCTTCCGGACGATCTCGAGCTCGTGCCCGTGCGGCAGGTAGTGATAAATGCCCGGCTCCAGCCCCTCCACCCTGTTCGCGAATACGTAGACCTCGAAGGGGTAGGTCGCTCCGGCCGATGGAGCCGCCCGCAGCGTCCTGTCGCCCAGGGTGCCGGTTATGCCCTGCGCGGCGAATACGATCTGGGAGAGTTCCTCCATGGTCAGGGCCTCCGAGGTGTATGACCGCACGGAGCGCCTCTGCCTGATCGCCTCCTCCACGGCCAAGCCGGTGAGGCGCGGCTCCGGCAGGTTGATTGTTCCGCCGCCCGCGGCGCCGGAAGCCAGGATGAGCAAGCCGGTGAAGGCCGGAAGGACTATCGTCATAGCAACGCGAGCCTACAAGGCCGCATCGGGGGTGTCAAGCCAAAATCCCCCGGGGTCAGAGCTCGAAATTCACAATCGGCCCCCCCGGTCGAGCGGGCTCAGACCCCCGTGCCTCCATTGGATCCGGCCCCCGTGAACAGGTGACCCGACTCCGCCCGGACAGGTACACTCGACGCTAGTCGTGGAGGTCCCAGGCGAGGCCGAACTCATAGGAGCGGGCCGGAAGGCCCGGCCTGCCCCAGCCGATGGGGATTGTCTCATTGAAGAGGTTCCGAACGCGGAAGAAGGCTCGGGCGTCGTCGATCGCCAGGAAAGCATAAAGC
>JALGWA010000140.1 GCA_025774425.1 bacterium | reverse complement strand
GGTAATACTCCTCGAAGCCGCGCCCGTACGCCCTCATGTCCCTGTAGAAGAAGTAGAACTCCTCAATCGATTTCTCATGGTCCTTGGCGATCATGCATTGCTTGATCGAGTAGACGCAGCAGACACGCGAGCAGTACTTGCAGTAGCGTTCGTCCCTCGAGCCCACGCATTGCACGAAGGCCATGCTTCTCGGGGGAGCGCCGTTCGACCTCCTCAGCACGCGCCCGCCGGTCGGGCCCGCCGCATTCAGGATACGCTCGAATTCGAGGCCGGTCACTATGTCGGCGTGCTCGCCGTAGCCGAGGTTCCTCAGGACGGCGGGGTTCATCTCGTCGAAGCCGGTGGCGACGATCACCGAGCCGACGTCGAGATCGATGATCTCGTCCTTGAGCTCGAAGTCTATGGCGTTGCGTGGGCACTTGGCCGCGCACTTGCCGCATGTGTTCTTGAAGCCGCCGTCGGCGAAGTTCAGGCACGCCTTCTCGTCTATCGTATAGAGAAGCGGCGTCGACTGTGCCGCCGGCACGTATATCGCGTGCCTCTCCCCGAGCCCCATGTCGAACTCGTTGGGCACCGTGACGGGGCAGGCCTTCTCACAGGCTCCGCATCCCACGCATTCATTCTCGTCGACGTAGCGCGAGTGCTTCAGGACCCTGGCTCTGAAAGCTCCCGCTTCGCCCTCGAGACCGATGACCTCGCTGTAGGTCAGCATGACTATGTTCTCATGCCGCAGGGCCTCGACGAGAAGGGGGGAGAGGATGCAGATCGAACAATCGTTCGTCGGGAGGGTCTTGTCGAGTTGCGCCATCCGGCCGCCGACCGACGGCGTTCGTTCGACCAGGAATACTTGAGCGCCCCCGCGCGCCAGGTCGAGGGCGCTCTGTATGCCGGCGACGCCGCCGCCGATTACCAGTATCCCCTTTCTCGAAAGGGCTTGGTTCAGATTGGCATTCGCGCTACTCATCCGATTCCGTTCTGGGTATAGACTGACCTCGTCTTGGCTAAGCCGCGGTTTTGATTCAGAATCCAATGAGGCGAAGGGCGTCAGGCCTCGGCCTTCGTGGACCTGTCCCCGGCCACCTGCTGGCCGTGCGCCCTTCCCTTCTCATATGCCTTCATGTTGAGATCGACGGTTCCCCTCGGCACGGAGTCGGCTATCGCCTTCCTTATGGCTTCGTCGCTGACGAAGTCGGTGAGCGCGGAGAGGAATCCCAGCATCACGATGTTCGCGACTATCTTCCTGCCGAGCTCCTCGGCGAACCGCGTCGCCGGTATTCGGTAAACCCTGTCGAGATCCTCGTCCGGTGCGAGCGACACAAGATCCTCATCGACGAGCATCTTGCCGTCATCGGTGAGATTCTCCCTGAACTTCGTGTAGCCCTCCTGCGACATCGCCACCATCACGTTGGGAACGATGACGTAGGGATAGTAGACGGGCCCGTCGCAAATGATCACCTGCGAACTCGAAGCCCCGCCCCTTGCTTCCGGACCGTAGGACTGGGTCATCGTCGCGTTCTTGCCGTCGTATACGGCGGCGGCTCGCCCGAGGATGTAACCGAGAACCGCCATGCCCTGGCCGCCGAAACCGGTGAACCTGACCTCGTCTCTCTTTGGTGTAGCCGCCGGCATCACTTTCCTCCTAATTGCCTTGAGATGCTCTCGGTGACGTAGTCTCTGTAACAGGGCCTGTCGACATCGAGGAACTTGCCGACGATGATCTTGCCGCCCATCTCGATGTCGGCGTCCTTCGGGTCCGCGCCGTGCTGGATGATGCTGTTGGCATGGTAGTACTTGAGGACGTCGAGCCCGGTGCCCAGCCGGTTCTTGCGGGCGAAGGCCGTCGGGCACGGAGAGATGATCTCTATCACCCGGAATCCCTTCTTGTTGATGGCCTCCCTGAAGGAGTTCTTCAGGCGCCTCATATGAAGCGCCGTCCATCTCGCCACATAGTTCGCTCCGCTGGCGACGGCGAGATACGGAATGTTGAAGGGATACTCGTAGGAGCCGTAGGGCGCCGTCGTCGCCTTGGCGGTGATCGGCGTCGTCGGCCCCGCCTGGCCGCCTGTCATGCCGTAAGTGAAATTGTTGACGCAGACACACAGGATGTCCATGTTGCGTCTGGCGGCGTGTATGAAGTGATTGCCGCCGATGGCGACGAGATCACCGTCGCCCGAGTAGACGACGACCCTGAGATCCGGATTGGCGAGGGCGAGCCCGGTGGCGAACGGGATCGCACGGCCGTGGGTCGTGTGGAAGGAGTCGAAATTCAGGTAGCCCGCGACGCGCCCCGTACAACCGATCCCGGAGATGACCGCCATGTCCTTGGGGTCTATGCCGGATTCCACGACGGCCATGATGAAGCAGGTCAGCGTCGTGCCGAGCCCGCAGCTCGAGCACCATATGTGCGGCATGCGGTCTTCCCGGAGGAAGCGGGACATGGGATGCTGTTCGGGAGCCATTGGTTCGGCTGTCGTTACCTCACCGGGTGTCGTCATTTCGCTGCCTCCTTCAGCGCCGCGAGTATGTCGGCGGGATCGTGGATGTCTCCGCCGGCATGGGGCACCAGGTAGGTCGCCGCATTCCCGCATGCGCATCTTTCGACCTCGTAGTAAATCTGACCGAAGTTGAGTTCGACGACCACGAACGCCTTGACTCTCTTCGCCAGCTCACGCACTTGCTCTTCGGGGAAGGGCCAGACCGTGACGAGTCTGAACATTCCGACCTTGAGTCCCTCTTCCTTGGCCATGTCGAGGGCCCGATAGCATGTGCGCGACGATATGCCGTACGACACGATGATGACGTCCGCGCCTTCGACGTCGATCTCCTCCACGTCGATGATGTCGTCCCTGTTCTTGTTGATCTTGTCGATCAGATGCCGGACCATGACGTCCTGCGCCTCGGCGTTTATCACCGGATAGCCCCGCTCATCGTGCGTCAACCCGGTCACGTGTATGTTGTAGCCGTCACCGGCCTTGACCATCGGCGCGACGCCGCCGGCGGGGTGATCGAACGGCAGGTACTCGCCGGGCTTCTTCGTCGTGTACTTGCGCTGGACTTCGGGCATCTTGCCGGCCGGCGGGATCACGACTTTCTCGCTCATATGCCCGACGCACTCGTCGCTCATGACGAGGGTCGGTACGCGGTATCGCTCCGAGAGGTCGAACGCTTTGTACGTGAGGTCGAACATCTCCTGGGGCGAGTTGGGAGCCAGAGCGATGATTTCGTAGTCGCCGTGCGACCCCCAGCGCGCCTGCATCATGTCGGCCTGGCCGACCAGCGTCGGCAAGCCGGTCGACGGACCGCCCCGCTGGATGTTGACGAGCACGCACGGCGTCTCCAGGACGACCCCGAGACCCAGGTTCTCCATCATGAGGCTGAATCCCGGACCGGAAGTGCAGGTCATCGATTTCCAGCCGCCCCAGGCCGCGCCGAGAATGGCGTTCATCGAGGCCAGCTCGTCTTCCATCTGGAGATAGATGCCCCCGACCTCGGGCAGCCTCTCCGACATCCTTTCGGCGATTTCCGAAGACGGAGTGATCGGGTATCCCCCGAAGAACTTGCAACCGGCTGCCATCGCGCCCTCGGCGCAAGCGTGGTCTCCGTTCAAGAAGTGCTCGCCGGTCAGCACTCTCCTGTCTTCAGCCAATTCTTACACCTCCGGTTTTTGCGTTGCTTCCTCTTCTTCTTTTATCAGCTCGACGTGTATGGCGAACTCAGGACAAATCAGCTCGCACAAACCGCAGGCGACGCAGTCTTCCTGCCTGACGGCGACGGGGGGATGGTAGCCCTTCTTGTTGAACTCCTCGGACATCTCGAGCACGTCCCTGGGGCAGTACTCGACGCAGAATGAGCACCCCTTACATCTTTCCTTGATCACGTAGATTTGCCCGTGCGGGACCTTGACCTGGTCGGCATCGAGCGGTTTTCTCCAGAACTCCACGCCGGAATACCCCCGTAGTTGATTACCCCTGGATAAGTTCCCGGAATACCCTTGAAAGATACACAGAAACCTATGGAAAATCAATCCCACAAACGATAGCATAGGGTCCCAGGGTGTGCAAGCCTAAATTGGTGCAAGGTGCGGCCTCCCCGAGAGGCCGGTGAGCGGGTGTAACAGGGGGTAGGGGATGCGACGAGGCAGGGTGTACTCGGTCGTCGGGCCGCCCGTCCTGGCGGCGTTCGCGCTGGGTCTTCTTGCGGCCGGTGCGGCCGCCGGAGAGGCCCGCTTCACTTTCGCGGTGCTCGGGGACAGGACGGGAGGCGCCCAGCCCGGCGTGTTCGAGAGCGTGGTCGACGAGGTCGCTTTCCTCGATCCCGACTTCATCATAACCGTCGGCGACCACATAGAAGGCTATACTCTCGACGCCGAGGAGATAGAGAGGCAATGGGACGAGTTCCTCGAGATCATGGACTCGGCGGGCATCAGGTATTACCTCACTCCCGGCAATCACGATATATGGGACGGGCTCAGCGAGAAGATATACAGGGACCGGTTCGGTGATCTCGACAGAGCCTTCAAGATCGAGAACACCCGCTTCATAATCTTCGATGTCTCCAGGGATTACGGGGTGGAGGATATCTCGGAGGACCGCCTGAAATGGCTTGCCGAGGAACTCGAAGAGTCGGAGGGCGCGGCCCACACCATCGTTTTCCTCCACAGGCCCCTCTGGTGCGAGGATTTCTCCTTCGGGCGGGACGGCCCGCTCCACGAGCTCTTCCGCGAACACGGCGTCACTGCGGTCTTCAGCGGCCACTATCACCGTTACTTCTACACGGAGCGCGACGGCATCCGGTACTATTGCGTGGGCTCGTCGGGCGGCAGCATGTGGTCCAGCGAGCGCGAGGGCGCATTCTACTGCTACATGCTGGCCCAGGTCATCGGCGATTCCCTGAGGGTCGAACTGATGCAGCCGGGCTCCTTCCGGCCCGTGGACTCGGTCACCATGCAAGGCGTCATCGACCTCACGAAATTCAAGAAGGAGTCGGTTCTGCTCTCCGAGATAAGGGTCAACGGGACCACCCTGGCGGGCGCCGCGATGGAGTCGGTGGCGGTCGTCAACGCCG
>JALGWA010000139.1 GCA_025774425.1 bacterium | reverse complement strand
CTCGTAGACGGGGTGCATGAACCCGACCGCTATCAGGTGACATGGAATGCCGGCTACGCCGGGACGAGACCGCCGCCCTCGGGCATATACTTCCTACGGTACACCGCAGGCCCCCATGTCGTCTCGAGGAAAGCCATACTGATCCGGTGAAGCCGGCTGCGCCCCGGCTTCCGAGCGCGCCGGTCGTCGGGCGCGACCCAGGGGCTACTTGATCAACATCATCTTGCGGGTGGCGCTGAACTCACCGGCCGCCATCCGCACGAAATAGACGCCCGGGCCCATCTCGCGGCCCGTACCGTCCCTGCCGTCCCAACCGACCGAGTACCTGCCGGCCGCGAGCGTCCGGTCGACGAGGCTCCGCACGACCCTGCCGCCGACGTCGACCACCTGCAGCGAGACGCGCGCCGTGGAGGGCACCTCGAACGCCACCTCGGTGCGGACCGCGAACGGGTTCGGCGTGTTGCGGCCCAGGGCGAAAGCCGCCGGAACCGACCCGCCCGCAACACCGGCAAACGTGTTGTCCGTGGTCGCCGGTTCTCCCTCGTTGCCGGCGAAGTCGGTGGCCGTCACGTGGTAGTAGGCATATGCATCGCCGGAGACGTCGAGATGTATGTCTATGGTATAGCCGATGAACACCGCCGCCTGGAAGTCGCCGTCATCGGAACCGTATACCGTGAAGTAGTCGAAGTCCTCTTCGGGAGATTCCTCCCAGGCGAGCTCGGTCTCCGACTCCATGTGGAGACCGGCCGGCGGCGACGGCGCGAGATTGTCCACCGAATAGCCGCTGTCCGGCGCCGAATCGTAGTAGTCGAGCGGATCCGCGGTCTCCGCCGAAACGAAGAAACACGACATGCACCGGCCCGCGGCCGTGGAATCGCAGAGAGTCGGCACCACGCAGTTGTATTCGCGCTCGCCGCGGGCGGGCACGGTCGTCACGTAATCCCAGCTTCCCGGCGGGAAGCCCAGACGCAGGAATCCCGCACAGCGGTCCGCTCCTCCCATCCGCCCGGGCGCGGGGGCGGAATCTATCCTCCTCCAGATGCTGTAGTCGGTGATCTCCACCGGGGATGACCGGTCGTCATGCGAGCTCTGATACCATGACACTCTGACCTGCCCGCCCTGGTCTGCGGGTATGTCCGCAATGCCTGTGATCACCGGAAACGCACCCATCGTCCTCATCAGAAAAGCCTGGTTGCCGTCGCCGAATGCATCCGTCGTTCCGGCGGCGATGAGCCCGCCGTTGTCGGTTGTGGCGATCGAGTAGGTGTCCTCGTTGCCCGAGGATATCGTCGACGACCAGATCTCGTTCCCGTCCGTGTCGATCATGACGAGATAGATGTCGGTGTCGCCGGCTGTGTAGTAACCCCCTATCACATAGTGGTGATCGTAGGTCTGCACGACCGACGCCCCTCCATCCCAACTCGGGCCTCCGAAGGCCCTCGTCCACACCGTGTCGCCGGAGGCGTCGATCTTGAGGGCGTAGACGTCCGAGCCCCCCGCCCCGTACGACTCCGTGGTGCCGACCACCATGTAGCCCCCGTCATCGGTCTGACATATCGCCTGGCCGTAGTCCGACCACGGCCCGCCGTAGGTCTTCTCCCAGACCTTGCCGCCGCCCGCATTCACCTTGACTATGTAGACATCGGCGTTTCCGCCGCCGGAAGGAATGACCTGTCCGGCGATGACGCAGCTGCCGTCCGATGTCGTACAAACCGCATCGCCGAACTCGTAGTCCGGCCCGCCGAACGTCCTGAGCCAGAGCGTATCGCCGTCGGCATTCGTCTTCACGACCATGACATCCGAGAGCACGGCGCCGAACGAATAGGTGGCCCCGACGACGCACATGGCGCCCGTCGGCCGAGCCGGCGCCGAGCGAGTTCGTCCGCCCTGCGACGACGTACTCCCCGGTCGACGTCTCCAGGACTTGGAAGCCCTCATCGGCCGCGCCGGACCCGCCGTAGGTCCGGCTCCATTCCTCCACCCCATCGCCGTCGGTCTTGACGATGTAGACATCCCCTTGGGCGTCGCCGAATGAACAGGCCATGCCGCACAGCACGAAGCCGCCGTCCGCCGTCTGCACGACCGAACGGGCCTCTTCCCAGGACGACCCGCCGTAGTCCGCCCACCACATGACCTCGGGGTAACCGACGGCCCGGCAGGCGAGGCAAGCGATGATCGATGTAGCTATGCATATTACTCCGATGATATCCCTCATCTCCGGCACCTCCACTTTCGGCGCAGAAGTGCGCCTGCACGACCAATATACCACGGCTTCGTGGCCCCTTCAATTCACGAACGCACGGCGTCTCGGCGGCGCGCGCCGTGACGAAACGCATGGCCGCCGCTTGCGCGAACGGGTGGGGATGCCTACGCCCGAGCGCGCCACGCGCCTCACCTGCCGTATGCGCATACCGGGCGGCGGGAGGGTACTACAACAACTCGCCCCTCGCGACCATCACCACCCCGCCCCCGACGTCGACCTCGATGGAATCGTCGAGCCTGCGCGCCTTGAGCAGGAGAAGCGACGGCCGTCCTATCTCGTAGCCCTGGCCGACCTTGATGTCGATCGCCGGCCCGCCGAGATACGCGTGATGCACGAGGTAGGCGGCGAGGTCGCCGTTGGCGCTGCCGGTGGCCGGGTCCTCCGGAACGCCGTAGTAGTCGGCGAACACGCGCACGGCGAGATCATGCCCGGACTTGTAGGTCTCCGGCGAAAAGCACAGGACGGCCTTGGCCTCGAGCGCATCGACCAGGGCGAGCAGCTTGCTCCGGTCCACATATGCCTTGCGGAGGGCCTGCAGGTTCTTCAAGGGCACTATCAGGAAGGGCAGCCCGGTGGAGAACTCCTGGACCGGGAAGGCGTCGTCTATGTCGTCGACGACGAGATTGAGAACCGTGGCGATGATGCCCCGGTCGACGACCTTGCCGGCCACGGGCGGGTTCTGCCGCATCCAGAGGACGTCGGCGACGCCCTCATCGTCATAGACGAAACTCACTGGGATCCGTCCCACCTTGAGGTTGAGCGTCACGCGGTCCACGGGCCGGCCGATTATCCGGCTCTGGATGACACACGCCGTCCCGAGGGTGGGATGGCCGGCGAACGGGATCTCGGCGGCGGGCGTGAAGATGCGGACGTCGTAACCGCCGTCCTTCTCTTCGCTCGACAGGACGAAGGTGGTCTCTGAGTAGTTCATCTCCTTGGCCAGGCACTGCATCTCGGAGTCGCCCATACCCGCCGCGTCCATGAAGACGGCCAGCTGGTTGCCGGAGTATTGCTCTTCCGCAAAGACATCGACGATGTAGAAGACTCTTCCCTGCATTCGCTGCTCCCCACGTTCCGTCGCCGGGTCACCAGTTACGGCCCCGGCCGGTCGACTGCGCACCCGCCGCCCCGTACGCGCCTATCCCGTGGCGGCGCTGTAGGCAGCGAACTCGAGGCCGGGATTCCGCTTGAGCGGCTTCCCCCATGCCATCCGCGTGCAGCACCCGAGGCCCGACCTGGGCGGCATCTCCTTGAGCCCCGCCACGAATCTCTCGTCGAGATCGCTGCGGCGCGTCACGTATACCCGATTCGCTCCGAGCGAGCCGCCGCGGCGCACGATCGCGACGGCGGCATCGACGCTCTTCGCGATTACCGGACCGACCTTTCTCCCGTGCAGTATACCGAACCCTTCCCCCTCCACTACAAGAACTTTGCCCCCGTCCGCGAGCACGGCCCCGAGAGGCGCGCTCCTGTCATCGCCGGCTGCCTCGCGGTCCAAGGCGAGGCACCATTCTGGAAGTTCCTCGTCCAGCCGGACCGGGGGGCCGCCCTCCGGCCCGGGCCCGCAGTGCGCGGGGATCTCGTACATGCCGGCGGGGTGCTCCGCGACGAAGCCGCGGCCGGCATAGAGATCCTTGCCGAGGTCGGTCGCGTCGAGCCTCACCGTCGCGTAGCCCCGCCCGCGCGCCAGCCGCATGAGCTCATCGAGGATCGCGCCGCCGATGCCGCGCCTCTGGAGATCCGGCTCCACGCCCATGAAGGCTATCCACGCCGTGCGCACGAAGCCGATGAGCGCTCCGCAGCCCACGACCCTGCGATCCCTGCCGCTCCCGGCCCCACCGCCGGCCCCCACCGCGACGAGCATGTGCGCCAGGCCCGCATCGACGAGCATGCGCACGAACCCTTGAAGCCACTCCTCCACGGATTCGCTCTCCTCGCGGAAGGACCGGAGGAAGACCCTGACGCCCTCCATGCGCATGGCTTCGTCGGGCGTCTCGATGCTGTAGTCACCCGTCATCCCAGGCCTCCCGTGTGGTAACTGGCGCTCCCCCCCCACCCCGCATGGATTCTACCGGCAATCGCCCCAACTATCAACACCCCCGGGCGGCGGCCACATCCGGCCCGCCCCCGCGGCCGGGAGGGGCGGGAGCCGGCAGGAAAGCCCCGGCGCACGCCCCGCGGAGAATGCCGGGGGCCGAGCCGGAGAGAACGAGAGCGCGATGCGCAGGAACGCCGGTCCGGCATCCGTGCCTACTTGCAGATCACCATCTTCGCCGGCGCACACCCGCCCTCGCCGTCCAGCACGAGGTACACGCCGGGAGCGAGGCCCGCAGTGTCGAGCACGACCCGGGGCGCGCCGGCCGCAGAGCGCACGAGCCCCACCCGGCGGCCCAGGACGTCGTAGATGTCCGCGAAGCCCGAGCCCAGCACCGTGACGGGCAACCCCGCCTCGACCGGGTTCGGGACCACTCTCAGCACCGTCGGCATCGCACCGTTACAGTCCCCCGGCCGCACGCCGGCGTCCGCGGTGAGCAAGAGGCTGGGACAGGCGACCTCCACGACGAGGCCCGGGTCGGGCTTGAGGTTGAAGTAGATGCGGTCCACGTCGTCCCCGACGTCGATGATGAGGTCGGCGCAGACCGTGCTGTCGACCAGAACCCACGCGGTGTCCGGCGAGACGGTATTCCAGCGTTCGTCGAGGTACTGCCAGTCGAAGTCCACTGCGGTCCATACTATCCTCAGCGCGCCGGAGGCGCCGCCGGCCCTCTTCATCCACACCGAGAAGGCGTTCCGGCCCGCCTCGGGACCGTAACAGATGAACTCGACATCACCGGAGACGACCATGGAATTGCAGCCCTCCACGGGCACGGCCGAGGTCGTATCCCAGGAGCACTCGCCCGTGAAGCCGTCGGGCTTGCCGTTGCCGTCCCTGTCGTGGAGCATGGCGGCCTGCGGAAGCTGATTGGCGTAGCGATCCGGTTGCCCGTTGAGCACCCGCTCGACCCCGTCGTCGCACCTCATGACCTCTATGTCCTCATCGTCCAGCCAGATCATGAGGAGCCGCGCTTTCTCGATTTCTTCGGTCGTCCTGGCGTGGCTCAGGGCGATGTACCACAGACCCGACGCCACCGCGTCGGCGATGTCTGTCTTCACATCCGCCAGGTCCATGCCCTCGATGTTCGTGTGCGGAACGTTGAAGAACGGGAAGCGATCGGGGAAGTTGTGGCCGCGCAGGTTGAGATGCGCCGTCTTGGGAGAGACGCCGTAGCCGATGGCATAGGAGTACTTCGACGCGATCAGGGAATACAAGCTGTCGTTGACCGCCCCCAGCCACCTCCACTCGGGGTGGTCCGGGATCCCGCCGAGCAGGCCCGAACCGCCGGGCTGGTTGAAACCGGTCACACTGATGCCCAGCGAGTCGAGGATGAAGAGGCTGCGCTCGCAGAGACTGTCCCAGGTGGCGACATCCGCGAATGTATACGGAATCCATTCCGGCTGGCCGTCCTGGAGCGTGTCCACATGAGTCGCCCACAGGTAGTCATGCCGCGTAGTGTGGTCCTGAACCTCGTGTCCCGCCTGGTAGATCTGCACCATCTTCGAGGGCCAGTGCTCTATGCCGAGGTCCGACGCCTCGGTTATGTAGCCGAAACTCGCCTTGAAGCCATGCGATTGCAGGTAGTTGAATATGTAGTTGAACTGGTTGTAGTTGGAGTCGTCGTACTGCAGCGTCACGAAGCCCGTTCTCGGAGTGCTTGCCGTCGACGCCAGACCGCAGCATACGACGGCCAGGAC
The DNA here is from genome assembly GCA_025774425.1 of bacterium. GTDB lineage: Bacteria > Arandabacterota > Arandabacteria > Arandabacterales > JALGWA01 > JALGWA01. The sequence continues at coordinate 883 of JALGWA010000139.1, read as the reverse complement.
GAAGCGGAATCTGAGTGCGCTTGCGTACATGAATCTCCAGGATCCGAGAGCCGGCCTGCAGCCGGAATCCGGCGTTTCGTCGTGGGACTGAGCCGACAGGCTTCTCCGAGGGACCAACAAGAGCTTATCACACGCAAAGGGCTGGGTCAATATTCGAGCGCCCGTGAAGAACGAGACCGCCCCTTCAGATCTCTCCCAGCGCCTCGAGATCCGCCAGGTCGCGCTTTCTTCCCAGAGCCCGCTTGTTGGCTATGAGCTGCTCGCGGCCGATGTACCAGACGGGAACGCCTCCATAGGAAGCCTTCTGCTTTCCGGAGGATGCCTCGTCCCAGGTGACCCCGGTCAGCGAGGTGATGAGGTCGACCCGGACCGGCGGCAGGCCCAGCTGGACTACCTTGTCCGGCGCCTGGAAATCCGAAGGAGACAGCTCCTGGAACTCGAAGCCGAAATCCTTGAGCGCCAGGATGACGCGGCCGGCGTTCTTCTCCGTCGGCCTGACCAGAATATCGAGGTCGCCCGTGAAGCGGGGAGCTCCATGATACGCAAGAGCATACGCCCCCACGATGACGTACTCAACGTCGTGCGCGTTGAGTGACTTCAACAGTTCTCTGTAGTCTTCCTGTACTTCCATAGAACTGCCTCCGCAGATAGTCCACAGCCGCAACGCGTTCAGCCGGCGGTCTGCTCAGCCAGTAGGCAAGGTCGTATCCCATGAGGCGTGGGTCCTTGAGGCTCCGCTTGGTGACTACTTTCTTGATCATACGGCCATGCTATCACACACACCCGGCTGCATAAAGCGAGTTATTCACCGCCAGCCCGTAGGCTCGACCGGCTTCTTCCACCCAAGGAGATCTCCATCGCTCCGCGGCCCATCGACGGCCCG
>JALGWA010000138.1 GCA_025774425.1 bacterium | reverse complement strand
ACGATGTCCGCCTGCTTCATCACCTCTCCCACGAAGGGGGGTAGCTCCTTGGTGGTGAAGGGCATCGTTATCTGATATACTTCAGCGCCGAGCGACAGGGCCGCCCCGAAGAACGCAGCGGGATAGTGGGGGTTGAAGCGCGGGTCCGTTATCAGTAGGACCCGCTCGCCCTCCTTTACCCGGGAGAGCTCGAGCTGCTTCCTGAACAGGGGCACGAGCTCTGTGGAGAAGTTGTACGAGATGGGCTGCCGTCTGCTGGTGAACTCGCTCTTCTTCATGTGGCGTTCCCACCCGTGTTCGGTCTCGAATCTAGTTGGTCGAACCCTTCGACGATCACTGCCGTGTAGTGTAGGAGACCATCACCTCCCTCCCGTCGGCCCGGTTCGGTACCAGGGTCGCTCATTCGGCCTTCCCGGCCCTGCCTTCGTCGAGGAAGAACCGCCTGACGTCGTCAATCAGTCTATTGATGTGATCCTCGACGGCCTTCTCGGCAGCCTCGGGATCCCGTCTCTCGATACACTGGAGTATCTCGACGTGATCGGCGGCGAGTCCCCCTCCCTTCTTGTTGCGGATGTAGCTCACCAAGGGGGAAAGCTGCCCTTCCTGCCGCAGCAGGTCCAGAGTGTGCGCTAGGACCTCGTTACCCGAGGCGGCCGCGAGGGCTTCGTGGAACAACACGCCTTCACGCGTCGCGGTACGCCCTTCGGCGAGAGTCTTCTGCTGCTCGGCGATGATCGCCCTTAGCTTTTCGACCTCCTCGCTCCCCGCATTGGCGACGGCGAGTCGCGCCGCCTCTCTCTCGAGGGCCCTGCGAGCCTGCAGGACTTTGATGAGCTGCTCTGCGTCGCTCCCGTCGAGCGTCTCCAGGAGCGCAGCGCTCTGTCTCGATTTGACGATGCTATCGAAGAGGCTCTTCAGATGCTGGTGTCCAGCCGAAGTAATGACCCGACCCCGGTAACCCTGTTTGACGGCGAGGCCGCGCCGGTCGAAGTCACGGAGTATCCGGCCGATCGTGGCCTGGCTGACCTTGTACCTACCCTTCAGTGCCTGGTAGATGCTGACGGCTCCGCGAGGTGAAGACGACTCGGCAACCGCCTGCAGGACGGCGTACTCCAGTTCAACGGAGTCTCTCACGTCTCATCCCCTCGAACCCTTTGTAACGCGGTGCTGCGCAAAAGTGATCAATATGATCAGCAGTATGCGCCTATGTACCCAGATTGCACCGGTATTTACTGGTCTCGCTGATCATGCTTGAGTAGTGACTTGAATACACATTCGTTGCGACCTCGGAAAATCCTCCTTTGAAAGAGAAGAATCCTTGTTGATTCGTGCAGGAACTCGGAGGGACTGCGGCGAAGCGAAGCACTACTACTGGAGTAGCAGGAGGGGAGCCCGTGGCTGAAAACCTCGGCCTTCTGATCCTGGAGGTGACGGCGAAGGCGCGTCCAGAGCGACGGGGATGCACCTGACCCACTTGATAGAGGACGTCAAGTAGTACCTCGCCGCTCACCCCGACGACCGCGCCATCGTTCGAGAATCATCGCCCGCGCCCGGCTGACTCCGAATTCCATCAGACCACATACACAACACGCCTGAGTCGAACGGAGGAGGTCCGCTATGACCGGCGCCCAGGTGCTGACCAAGCTCTTGAACGAGTATGAACCGGAGCACGTCTTCGGCGTCCCCGGCGATACGAGCACGAGCCTCTACGACGCGTTCTGCAGGTGGGGCGAGTTCAGACACGTCGTGTTCAGGGACGAACGATCGGCAGTCTTCGCCGCCGACGCGTACGCGCGGGCAAGCGGGGGGGCCGCCGTAGTCGATGTCCCCAGCGGGGGCGGAGCACTGTACGCCGTAGCCGGAATCTCGGAGGCACAGAAGTGCTGCATCCCCGTGCTGTGCATCGCGACCGACATCCCGCTGTCGAGCGACGAGACGGAGGCCCTGACCGAGGTCGACCAGGAGGCCCTCTTCAAAGCCGTCTCCAAGTGGAACGCGCGCGTGAAGACGGTGGAACGCCTTCCGGCGCTGCTTGCGAAGGCGTTCCGCCTCGCTACGTCCGGGCGACCGGGCGCAACCGTTCTGACGGTGCCGGAGAACATCCTGAACGGCGACTTGAAGGAACCGGTCACCTGTCACGGTTCCGGCAGGGGTCGTTCCTTCCCCCTCTACCGCCCCAGACCGCCGCGTTCGGAAGTCGAGCGACTCGTGAAGCTTCTCGCCGAAGCCGAAAGGCCCATCGTGCTTGCGGGCGGAGGGACGCTGTCGTCCGGCGCCTACGATGATCTCGCCGCGCTGTGCTCGGAGACACGCATTCCCGTGGCGACTTCGATCAACGGCAAAGGCTCCGTGGCCGAGACCTCGGAATGGGCCATCGGAGTGGTCGGGGCTAACGGGGGTAGGCCTACGGCGAACGCCCTGGTCGCAGAGGCCGACCTGATCCTGGTCCTCGGCTCCAAGCTGAACAGGGTGACGACCCTCGGCGGATCCCTGACGAAGGACAAGGTGATCTGTCAGGTGGACGTGGACGCCGAGCCACTGGACAACAATGCAGCCATCGACCTGCCGGTGCTGTCGGACATAAGAGAGCTCCTGCAGGCGTTGAGGGAAGCCGTCGGCTCGGTCGGAGCCCCCCGGAGGAATGCCTGGCGGACCTGGTGCGAACGGGTTCGGGAAGAAACGACGAGGGATTTCGACACGTACTTCAAGGATCGGGTCCGCGCGAGCGGGGCGCCCGTGAGCGCCTACAAGCTCGTGGACGCGCTACAGAATACGCTGCCGCAGGACAGCATCGTCGTAGCCGACGCGGGAACGCCGACTCCTTTCGTCTCGGCCTACTACAGGGTACGCCTGGCGGGACGCCGGGTCATCTGCCCGCGCGGGCACGGAGGATTGGGGTACGCCCTTCCGGGCGCCCTCGGAGCGAAGCTCGGCCGACCGGCCGCAGCGGTGGTCGGCATCTTCGGCGACGGGAGCTTCGGGATGTCGATGGGTGACCTCGAGACGATAGCCAGGGTGGGCGCGCCGCTGGTGCTGATCAACCTCGACAACGGCTGCTACGGGTGGATCAAGGTCCTGCAGAAGCTCTACTTCGGGGAGAGGTACTTCTCCGTGGACTTCTCGCCCGTCGACAACCTGGGCATCGCCAGGTCCTTCGGCCTCGAAGCCCATCAGATCGACGATTCCGGCTCGCTGGAAGAGCGCCTCGAGGCAGCGCTGCGATCGGATAGACCCGTTTTCCTGAACGTGAGTTGCGTGTCGCCCGTGGAGGAAACCCCGCCGGTCGCCAAGTGGCTCCGCGACGAAGTGATCCCAGCCGAGGAACGTAAGCGCATGACCTACTGACGACGATCTTCAATTGAGGCAGGGACGGTGAAACCAATGCCGGACATGGTTGGCATCATCTCGGCTGACCGCGTCTCGACCGAAGCGATTCCTCGTTTAGACGACCACCTGATCGAGGAGTACGCCGCTCTCCCCGACAAGGCCGGCATAGTGGCGCGAGCCCTCGACCGGCTGGGGCTGAAAACGACGGTGCCGTCCGTGCACCTGCCTCCCGTAAGGCCTGGAGGGTCCGCCGTCGGGCAGGCGGTCACCGTCAGGAACATCCCTGAAGCGGAAGTACCATACAAGAGGTGGACGGGTAGAGAACCCACGCACCTGGGCGAACGAGAGGCCTACTTCCTGGCCGAGAGGGGCGACCTCGTCGTGATCGACGGCAGCTCGGTCTATCCCGCCTCCTGCCTGGGGTCGATGTCCACCAGGCTGGCCGCCGGCCTGGGCATATCCGGCATCGTCGTAAACGGCTGCGTCACGGGAGTCGATGGAATCAAGAAGGTCGGCCTCCCCGTATGGGCCCGTGGGGGTACGACGATAACGGGACACCAACGCGTCGAGACGATCGAGATCAACGGCCCGGTGGGCCTCATGGGAGTAAGAATAGATCCGGGCGACCTGATCGTAGCCGACGATTCGGGCATAACGGTGGTCCCCTTCTCCGCCGCGGAAGAGGCCCTGGAAGTGGCTCGGAAGCTGGCCTCTCAGCCCGCCCGTCTGCGCGGCCTCATCGACTCGAACGCGACCGCCGGCGAGCTGAAGGAAGCCCTCAAGAGTCAGATGGAAGCGATGAGCGGGAAGTAAACGCGCGCGGGGCAGGTCTGCGTCTGAGGTGAGGACAAGGTGCTCGGCTCCAGTCACCGGCTGGGGGCTCGATTCACGCTTGCCGGGGCGGCCCCTTGTACGAACGCCCGCCACAGGCTATACTTGTCAGTATAGTACAGGTGCCGGCGGGCGGTGAAGGGCATTGAACGATCGGCTCCGTGTGGCGTACCAGGGCGAGCGTGGCTCGTACAGCGAGGAGGCCGTCCACAGCTTCTTCCGGCGGGGGCGCCTTGTGACTGTTCCCCGGCCCACGTTCCAGAGCGCATTCGAGGCCATCGAGAGGGAATCCGCGGACGCGGCGGTCGTGCCCGTCGAGAACTCCTACGCCGGGAGCATCAATGAAACCCACGACCTGCTCCGCGAGCACCGGGTACACGTGTGCGGCGAGGTGATCGTCGCGGTGTCCCACTGCCTGGCGGCACTGCCCGGGCAGCGCCTCGAGGACATCGAGGTCGTGCATTCGCACCCTCAGGCGCTCGCCCAGTGCCGCCGTTTCCTCGACGAGCTCGGCGTGGACGTGGTGCCGGTCCAGGACACCGCGGGCGGGGCCAGGATGATAAGGGAGGAGTCCCTCTGCGGCAGGGCCGCAATAGCGAGCCGGCGCGCAGCAGAACTGTACGGTCTCGATGTCCTCGCCACAGGCATCCAGACCGGCCGCGAAAACCACACGAAGTTCTACGTCGTCACTGCCCCCGGGAGGGAACGTTCGGTGGTCGCCGCCCGGCGGGACCACGAGTGGGGGCCGCTGAAGACGGCTCTCGTGATGGCGACGCCGGACCGGCCGGGCGCGCTGTACAGGTGCCTGGGCGCCCTGGCCGAGGCGGGCATAAACCTCACCAAGCTGGAGTCTCGCCCGCGGAGGGACAGGCCCTGGGAGTACCTCTTCTTCGTAGACTGCGAAGGAAGCCCGGAGCAGCCCGAGTTCGCCCGGGCGGTGCGCGGGCTCGGGCGGCGCGCGTCCTATCTCAAGATATTGGGGTCGTTCCCCGCTGCGACCGATCGAAAGCGCGACGAAGGGAG
>JALGWA010000137.1 GCA_025774425.1 bacterium | reverse complement strand
CGCGGGGAGCATCGGTCTTCCGACGGCCTTTTTCCTCTCCAGGGAAAAGGTCGGGGTGCTCGTCATCGACGAACTCGCTTCCGCCGGCCAGGGCCAGAACAAGAGCGCCATCGGGGGCGTGAGGGCCACCCATTCGGACCCCGCCAAGATCCGGACATGCCGGCTCAGCCTGGAGATCTTCGCCTCATGGGAAAGCGAGTACGGAGACGACATCCACTTCCAGCGCGGGGGCTATTGCTTCCCGGTATACGAGGATGAGGACGAGAAGTCGCTCAAGCAACTCCTCGTGGTTCAGAAACGGTACGGGCTCAACATCGACTGGGTGGACAGGGACGGTCTCGTGGACCTCCTTCCCGGTATCGACGCCGCCGGCCTCAAGGGGGGCACATATTCGCCGGAGGACGGCAACGTATCGCCCATGCTGGCGGCGCGGGCCTTTTACACGCAGGCCGTCAGGGCCGGCGCGGCCTTCAGATTCGGCGAGAGGGTCACCGGGATCAAGCCGGGGAATGGTTCGGGCATAGAGGTCCGGACCGACAAGGGGACCTACTCCTGCGGCAAGGTCCTCAACGCGGCCGGCGCCGGCGCGGCGGCCGTCGGAAAGCTGATGGGCATCGACCTGCCGGTCGTGCCTGACTCGCATGAGGGTGGGGTGACCGAGCCGGTCAGGCCTTTCTTCAGGCCGCTGGTCGTCGATATCCGGCGCTTCCCGGGCTCGAAGAACTTCTACTTCTACCAGGAGAGAGAGGGGCATGTCGTTTTCTGCCTGACTCCGGAGCCGATCATCCCGGGATTCAACCGCGAGTCCACGTCGGACTTCCTGCCGCTGGCGGCGAGGAGATTGATACGTCTCTTCCCGCGGCTGAGGAATCTGCGCGTGAGGAGGGTATGGCGCGGCCTCTACCCGATGACGCCCGACGGTGTGCCCATCGTCGACCGTGTCGAGGGCGCCGAGGGCTGCTATGTCGCGGTGGGATTCTGCGGTCAGGGCCTCATGCTCGGCCCGGGGATCGCGAAGAACATCGTGAGCCTGATGACCACGGGGAGGCCCCTGCTCCCCGAGGAGATATTCAAGAGGTACAGCCTCTATCGCGACTTCACGGGCCCGGCGGAGGCATTGAAGTAGGGGGTGCGCGGGGCCCGTGGCGCCATCTGCAAGGAGACGAATCATGAGAAAGAGCAGGGATGCGGCTTTCGGGGCCGGAGCGGGTGTCCCGGCCCGGCTCAGGCGGGCGGCCGACGTGGCGATGGGTCAGGTGCTCGGTGCGCGGAAGGGTGAGCGCGTGCTCATCATCACCAATCCGGCGGGCGACGTCAGGCTGATCTCCATGGCTCTCTACGACGCCGCCCTCGCGAGAGGGGCGGTGCCGGTGGTGATCGTGCAGCCGGCGAAGACGCAGTTCGACTTCGCGGACGACGCCGTCATACATGCGCTGCGGTCCGAGCCCGAGATCGTCCTGTCCGTCTCCAGCCACAAGCTCGGCAAGGACCGGTTCGCCATGAAGAAGCCTTACAAGCATAGAGGGAAGGCCTATCAGCATATCTTCAACTACCTCATCGAAAGCGGCAAGTCGCGATCCTTCTGGTCTCCCTCGGTCACGATCGACATGTTCGAGCGCAGCGTGCCCATCGACTACAGGCGGCTCCGGGCCAATTGCAGGAAACTCAAGGCGATTCTCGACAGGGCGTCGGAAGTACACGTGACTTCGCGCGCGGGCACCGATCTGGTCCTCGGGCTGCGCAGGCGCAAGGCCAGGACGGACGACGGCGACTTCACGAGGCCCGGCTCCGGGGGCAACCTGCCCGCCGGGGAAGTGTTCATATCGCCGGAGCTCGGCGCAGGCGAGGGCACCATCGTGTTCGACGGATGCGTCGCGTCGGCGGGCGGCGTGATCATCATAAAGACGCCGATCGTCGCGACCGTCAAGGAGAACATGGTGACGAGGATAGAGGGCGGGCGGGAAGCCCGCGAGCTCCGGGCGACGCTCAAGGCCGCCGGGAAGACGACGCGCATGTTCGCGAAGCGGGGAGTGATACCGGCGAGACTGGCGCCCGATTACCTCAGGAACATCTACAACCTGGGCGAGCTCGGCATCGGCCTCAACGAGAAGGCGAGGATCGTGGGGAGGATGCTGGAGGACGAGAAGGTGTCGAGGACATGCCACGTGGCCATAGGCTCGAACTACGACCGCGACGCGGAGGCGGTGATTCACCTCGACGGGCTCGTCAAGCGGCCGACCATTGAAGTCAAGGACGCGAGGGGCTGCACGCAGGTCATCATGAAGAACGGCCGCATCAGCATATAGCGGGCGGCCGGGGAGGGGACGGACCGCGGCATGAAGGTGGAAATACTCTACTGCGTCAAATGAAACTTCCTTCCACAGGCTTCCCGTGTGGAAGCGGAAGTGAAGGCCGACTTCGAAGACGCCGAGGTGGAACTCGTCGAGGGGAGCCGCGGCGTTTTCGATGTCGCCGTCGACGGGAGAACGGTGTTCTCGAGAGGATCGAGTCCCTTCGGCAAGCGATTCCCTCGTGCGGGCGAGACCTCCGATCTCATAAGGCGGGAGCTCGAGGCGGGAGCGTAGGCGCTTCCCGCCGGCGCGTCCGGAACGGCTCCGGCGAGCACAGTCTCCTGGTGGCTTCGCGGAGCAGCGCTTTCAAGGACGCGGTGGTGGAGGGAATCGACCGGGCCTTCGCCGGTGAGTCGGTAGCCATCAAGTTCGTGGGGCTGCACTCACGATGTCGGGCGCGGGCGACTGGCTTCCCAAGAAGCAGAACCGCACCTTCGACGCGGTGGCTTCGGCTTCGGAGATGATGAGGGTGGATGAAGTCACGGCCGAAATCGTGGAAAAGGTCCGGGGCCTGATGGGGATCTGACCGTGGGCCGTGCTGCGGTGTCTGCCCTGATCCCCCGGATGCACAGGGGTCTGACCCTACCCAGCCGGGCCGCGAGCTCTCCGGGTTGTGCATTTTGAGCTCTGACCCCGCGGATGCACAGGGGTCTGACCCTATCCAGCCGGGCCGCGAGCTCTCCGGGTTGTGCATTTTGAGCTCTGACCCCCCGGGTGCACACTGTGCATTTTGAGCTCTGACCCCGTGGTTGACGGGGGAGGCGGGAAGGTCTAGGCTTGGGGACATGGATGCTTCCGCAGGCCTCAAGTGGACACACCCATCGAGACGCTTCTACCGGTTCGGCATCCTCGTCATAGTCAGCTTCTTCCTCTACGGCAGCTACTTCGCATACGACAGCGTCGGCGCCATCGAAGACTACCTGATGGAGCACATGAAGATCGGCCAGAGCGACATCGGCAGCATGTATTCCCTCTACAGCTGGGGCGCCATAGTCACGCTCTTCTTCGCCGGATGGCTCATAGACAGGATCGGGACGAGGAAGTCCAGCATGCTCTTCGCCGGCGTCGTGACGCTGGGAGCCGTGATCGTCGCACGGGCGGCGGACATGAGGGCGGTTCACATCGGCCGCTTCATCTTCGGCGCGGGGTCGGAGGCGCTCATCGTCGCCCAGAGCGCCATCCTCGCCCGCTGGTTCAGGGGGAAGGAGCTCGCCTTCGCCTTCGGCGCCTCGCTCACCATAATGCGTCTGGCCACCATGTTCTCCTTCAATACCGAGGCCCTCATCGCCGAGCGGATGGGCCCGGCCGCGGCCCTCTGGGTCGCAGCGGGCCTCTGCGTCTTGAGCACGGGGGCGTGCGCGCTCTACGCCCTGCTCGACCGCCGCGCCGAGCCCCTGCTCGGGCTCTCGGAGGCAGCCGCCGGCGACCGCATCGACATGGGTGCGATCTTCAGGTTCAAGGTCTCTTACTGGCACTTGACCCTGCTCTGCCTGTTCTTCTACTCGGCCATATTCCCGTTCACGAGCCTCTCGACCAACTTCTTCCACGAGAAGTTCGGGCTGCCGCTCGCCGTGGACGCCGAGGGGGGCTTCATCACGGCGGCTTTCGCCAACTTCCGGCACATGTTCTCGACGGCGCCGGGCACGACGTCCATAGTGACGTTTATGTCGCTCCTGTTCGCGCCGCTTGCGGGAATCCTCGTGGACAGGTTCGGCAAGCGCGCCGCGATAATGGTGCTGGGCTCACTCCTCATGATCCCGGTCTACCTGCTGCTCGGGTTCACCGGTCTGGCGCCGAGATTCCCGATGCTGCTCCTGGGTGTCTCCTTCGTGCTGGTGCCCGCGGCCCTCTGGCCGGCGGTGCCGCTCATCGTCGAGAAGGGGCGCCTCGGGACCGCCTACGGTTTCATGACGCTCGTGCAGAACTTCGGATTGATGCTGTTCCCGTGGCTGAACGGCAGGTTGCGGGAAGCGACGGGCACCTACGGAGCGAGCATGTTGATGTTCTCATGCCTGGGCGCGGCGGCTCTGGCGTTCGCCCTCATGCTGCTCCGCAACGACCGCCGCGGGGATGCCGTGCTGGAGCGCCCATGAGACTCGACATAGGAGACGGCTTCGCGATAAGGTCCTTCACGGCGGCCGACGCCGAGGCGATAGTCAAGTACGCCGACAACCGCAGTGTGTCGGTTCAGCTGAGGGACCTGTTTCCGCACCCCTATACGCTCAGGGACGCGCACGAGTGGCTCGCGGCGGCGATGAACCAGGAGCCCGAGCGCAATTTCGCCATTGCCTCCCCCGAGGAGGTGATAGGCGGGATCGGTGTCGGCCTCGGGCGGGGCGAGCGCCGTATTCCGGGTGAGGTGGGCTACTGGCTTGGAGAGCCCTTCTGGGGGCGTGGGATCGCGACCCGGGCCGTCATGGCCTTCACGAAGTACGCCTTCGAGACCTATGACCTCGTGAGGGTCTACGCTGAGGTCTACTCCAGCAATCCGGCGTCTGCACGCGTCCTGGAGAAGGCCGGCTACGCGCTCGATGGGCGCTTCGGCAGGCCCATAATCAAGGACGGGAGGATTCCGGACCTTTTGGTTTACGCAAGGCTGAGGCCGGATGCGGCTAAGTCCTGGACCCGGCCTCGATGAATGCTATAATGTGTCCCGGTGAATGCCTTGACATCTGAAGACAAGCTGGTCTACATCGCGCTGGCCGCCCTCTTCTGCATCAACCTGGTGCAGGGGCACTTCACGGGGCTGGCGCATGACGAGGCCTACTACTGGGTGTACTCCAAGTACCCCGCCTGGGGCTATTTCGATCACCCGCCGCTCACCGCCCCCGCCGTCGGCGCAGGCTACCGGCTCATCCCCGACG
>JALGWA010000136.1 GCA_025774425.1 bacterium | reverse complement strand
CCGTGGAGGCGACCAAGCTCGGCGCCTTCGATTTCCTCGAGAAGCCCCTGGACAGGGACAGGGTGCTCTTGACCTTGAGGAACGCCGTCTCGGCCGGCAGGCTCGCCGCCGAGAAGGCGTCGCTCGAGAAGGAGCTGTGCAAGGGCTTCGAGCTGGTCGGCGGCAGCGAGGCGATCGGGAATCTCAAGCGGGACATCGACAAGTTGGCCCCCACCCGGGCCAGCATACTCCTGCTCGGGGAGAACGGCGTGGGCAAGGGCGTAGTCGCGAGGCTCATTCACAGGCGTTCGGACAGGGCCGGCGAGCGCTTCGTCGAGGTCAGCTGCGCCGCCATACCCGACGACCTCATAGAGAGCGAGCTCATGGGCCATGAGAAGGGCGCCTTCACCGGGGCGTCGACGCTCAAGCCGGGCAAGTTCGAGCTCGCCGACGGCGGCACCATATTCCTCGACGAGATCGGCGACATGAGCCCGCGCGTGCAGGCCAAGGTGCTGAGAGTGCTCGAGGAGCAGGAGTTCGAGCGCGTCGGCGGCACCGAGACCCTGCGGGTGGACGTCCGCGTCATCGCCGCGACCAACAAGAACATTCCCGACCTCATAGCCAAGGGCGAGTTCCGGGAGGACCTCTATTTCAGGCTGAACACCGTGACCATGAACATCCCCCCCTTGAGGGAGCGCAGGGACGACATACGCCTCCTCGCCGAGCATTTCACCAGGATCTTCTGCGACACGTACGGCCTCAAGCCCAAGAGCGTGGCCCCGGAGGTGCTGCGGGCGCTGGAGGGCTACTCGTGGCCGGGGAACGTGCGCGAGCTCAGGAACATAATGGAGCGCATGGTGATAACCTCGGCCGGGGACGTGATCACTCCCTCCGACCTGCCTCCGCTCGAGGCCGCCGTCGCGGCGGGCCCCGAGCGCTTCCTCGAGGCGCCCACGTATGACGAGTTCCGCAGATCTTCGGAAAAGGCCTTTCTCGAGAAGCACCTGGCGGCCAACCGCTGGAACATCTCGAGGACGGCCGAGCGGCTGGGCATGCAGCGGAGCAGCCTGTACAAGAAGATGAGTGCCCTGGGTATCAACCCGCCTGAAAAAGAGTGACCATGCCGGAGGCCGAAGGCAGCGTCAGACTCAAGCCCACGGAGGACGAGCGCATACGCCGCGGTCACGTGTGGGTGTACGCCAACGAGGTGGCGCGCATCGAAGGGGCCCCGCCCGGCGGCGCCGTGGTATGGGTCGAGGACGACAGGGGCCGCAAGCTGGGCACGGGCTTCTTCGACGGCGACTCACAGATAGCCGTGAGGCTCTTGACGCGCGGCGCCGCGAGCGTGTTCTCCGCTTCCGACGTCACGCGCCTCCTCGCGGCGGCCTTCGAGCGCCGCCGGCCCCTGGCTTTCGACTGCGTGCGCCTCGTCAACGCCGAGGGCGACTACATGCCCGGCCTGGTCATGGACCGCTACGGTGATACCGTGGTCGTCCAGCCCAAGATTCCCGGTTGGAAGAGGGACGACATGACAGCCGCGATCGCGGCCGCCGTCGCCCGGCTCGCGAAGCCGCGCGCCGTGCTGTGGAGGGACGCATCGGGCGCGGCGCGTCTGGACGGCTCGCCGCCGGCCCGGACGCCCGTCGAGGGGGACGCCGCCGCGGTCGTCGTGCGCGAGGGTGGCCTCGAGTTCGAGGTCGATCTGGCCGCCGGCCAGAAGACGGGTTTCTATATCGACCAGCGCGACAACCGCAAGTCCATCCTCCCGTATGTTCCCGGCATGCGCGTGCTCGACTGCTTCTGCTATTCCGGGGCGTGGTCGTGCATGTGCGCGGCCGGCGGGGCGGGCGGGGTGACCGGTGTGGACTCCTCGGAGGCGGCGCTCGGCCTGGCCCGGGCCAATGCCGAGAGAAACGCCCTCGCCGCCGGCGTGGATTTCGTCGCCGCCGATGTCTTCGACTACCTCCCGACGCTCGGCCGCGCCGGGGAGAAGTACGACATCATAATCCTGGACCCCCCTTCGCTCGCGCGCACGCGCAAGCAGGTGGCCGGCGCCATGAGAGGTTACATACACATCAACAAGACGGCCATGGGGCTTCTCAGGCCGGGCGGCATCCTCGTCACCTGCTCGTGTTCCCACCACATGACGCGCGAGCGCTTCATGGAGATGCTGAGACACACGGCGACCCTCGTCAAGAAGCGCGCCTCCGTCATGCGGATCGGCGGCCAGCCAGAAGATCATCCATCGCTCCTAGGGGCGCCCGAGACCGACTATCTCAAGTGCGTGACCCTGAGGGTCGAGTAGGCCCGCTGCGTTCCCGATGTCCACAGGATTGTGTCTCATCGACACATCGCGGCGCCTCCGGCGGCCGTGGCCTTCATGTGCGCCCCGGCGGTTGCGCCGCCGCCCGCCGTCTAAGCCGGTGATTCTGCTGCAGATGGTCCGGGGCTGCCGTGCCGGGCCCGTCCCGCCGCCCGCCCACCTTCTTGTGGCATGGGCTTTGCTTTGTTGTCCCGGGTGGTCGGAGGAAACCGAGCAGAATGAGGAGGTGAGCCGGTTGGCTGCATGGTACGAGACGGTCGGTCGGGCGGCTCCGGCTCTCCTCGCATGTCTGCTCGCACATGGGGCCGCCGCGGCCGCGGGCGATGTTCCGCTTCTCATACCCGGCGAGAGCCTCGAGTACAGTATCCGCTACGGCGCGATCCCGGCCGGGCATGCGCGCCTCACGGTCGAGTTCCATGAGAGGCCGGGAGGGGGCCTTTACCGTATCACTTCGGTCGCCCGCTCGAACGATCTGGTCTCGGTCTTCTTCGAAGTCGACGACAGGGTCACGGCGGAACTCGATGCCGACACTTACCATCTTCGGCGTTTTGAGAAGGACCTGAGGGAAGGTCCATTCGAAAGGCACGTGGTCTTCACCCCCGAAGAGCGCACGGTGCGGGACGGGGAGCGACGTCCGGGCCCGGAGCCCGGGACGCCGGACGTTCTCTCCGCCCTGTACTACGTCCGCGCGAGGGACCTCCGGGTCGGCGACGAGGTCGACTTCGAGGCCTTCGAGGGCGGCCGGGTTTACCGGGCGCGTGTCAAAGTTATCGGGGAGGAGGAAGTGACCACCCCCGCCGGCAGTTTCGACTGCCTGGTCATCGAACCGGATATAGAGGAAGGGGTTTTCGGAAAGACGGGGCGACTGGTCATGTGGATCACGAACGACGCGCTGAAAGTGCCCGTGCTCGTCAAGAGCAGCACGCGCATCGGGAGCTTCGTCGCGGAGCTCGTCGGCGCCTTCCTTCCGGGGGGTGAGACGCCATGAAGCCTGCATGTGCTCTTGCGTGTGCCGTCCTCGTCGGGCTCATGGGTTGTGAAACTTGTTGTGACATCGGCTGTTGCGGCGACTGCTGCATCGACACCGACCCGCCGGCCGTGCCGACCGGCGTATCGTCGGTGACGGCCGACGGCTATGTCATCGTGGTGTGGAACCCGGTGCGCCAGGCCGATCTGGCGGGTTACGGCGTGTACCGCTCCAACCTCGCCGACGGCCCCTACCACAGGATAGGCGATGTGGCCGCCGACGAGGCGACCGAGTTCACGGACTATGACGTGATAAACGGCATAACCTACTTTTATGCCGTCGACGCCTATGATGCGAGCGGCAATGAGAGCGACCTCTCGTACGAGACGGTCGACGACACGCCCCGGCCCGAGGGCTGGGATCTCAAGTGGTACACGTCGGCGTCCAGGCCGGAGCGATCGGCCATCGCCATACTGCCGGACCTCTACGACGACATTGTCCTGGTTCACTTCGAGAGCGCCATGGCCCAGTACAGGCTTGGCTCTGACGGGGACTGCCTGCGCATCTATCCACTGCGGGATGCCTACTGGATACTTAACTTTATCCAGGATTTCGGATATACTTATAGTATAGACGACGTCGATACGGCGCCGACCCAAGGCTGGTCGGCGTCGTGCGACGGGGTGGAGGTCATACCCGGGCACACGTACGTGCTCCGGACTTCGACCGGATACTACGGCAAGGTCCGGGTCGTTTCCACGGCCCCGGCTTTCATCGTGGTCGACTGGGCCTACCAGGTCCAGCGGGGCTCGACCGAGCTCGGCCCGAGGAGGCCGGCCGGGGATCTCGTGAGGGGGTGAGGGCATGCGCAGCAAGTTGATAGCGGCGGCCGGAACGGCCGCCATCCTGGCGCTGGCGTCGGCCGCATCGGCCGCCGTCATGGGGCCCGAGGTGATTGTAGATGTCTGGGTCGACCGGGGCGAGGGCGAGATCTACGATCGGGGCGAGGCCGTCGACGTCTTCATAGAGACGTCCTGTGACGCCTACGTGCTCGTCTACTCCATAGACCCCGACGGCTACATCAGGGTGGTCTTTCCCTATGACTGCAGGGACGACGGCTTCCTCACCGGGGGGACCACTTACAGGATCGTGACCGGCGCGGACGACGGCTTCCGCGCAGACGGCACCAAGGGCGTGGCCTATGTACGCGCCCTGGCTTCCACGACTCCCTTCAGGCGGCTCTACTGGCCGGGCTGCCCGGGCTACGAGCGATACGCGGGCACGGTGACCTGGTCGTCGTTCGCCGACTACTGGGGGCCGGCGCTGCCGCCGCGGATATCGGGCGACCCTTATGTCGCGATGCAGACCATCGACGAGTTCATCTGCTGGGACGCCTTGAACTCGGGGACGGTTTCGGTGGACTACACGTACTTCTATGTCATCGAAGAGGTCGAACGGCCCGTCTACTTCGTCAGGACCGGCTGGTGCTGGCCGAATACCTGGTACTGGCCCTGCTCGAGCTTGTACTGGAACGTGTGCTGGGACGGATGCCGGGGCGCCGGCTGGGACGTGGTCGTCGGGATAGGCGCGTGCTACCCCTACTGGAATCCGTGCGGCTGGTCGTGGTGCTCCCCGTGGTGGTGGAGGCCCGTATGCCACCGGCCCTGCCGTGCGTATTGCGACCCCTGGTGGGGCACGTGCGGCGCTGGCTGTTGCGACTCCCGCTCCGGGTGCGGGGGTTCGACCGGAGGGACGCATCCCAGCCAGGTCAAGTACAAGCGGCGCGCAGGCGCCACGGCGGACGCCGTCGCGGCCCGGGAGTCCAGGACCGGAAAGGGCGGGGAATACGCTCTCTACACGCGCGAAGAGGGCTCGAAGAGCCGATCGAAGAGGTTGAACACGGATAGTGACCCCGGCGGCCGGAGCGCCATCAGGCGGATTTCCGATG
>JALGWA010000135.1 GCA_025774425.1 bacterium | reverse complement strand
CCTGGATGAACTTCCCGACTGCTTCCCGGACCAGCTCCACCAGGTCCGGCCCCGCGAGAGCGGGCTTCGGGAGCGCGAAGACCGCGTGACGGACGCCGAGAAGCGAGACGATGTCGAAGTGCTCGCGCGTCTGCGGCATTATGCCCTCATCGGATGCGACGACGAACAGGACGGCGTCGATGCCGCCGACGCCGGCCAGCATGTTCTTGATGAAGCGCTCGTGGCCCGGCACGTCGACCAGCCCGACCACGACGCCGCCGGGCAGGTCTATCCGCGCGAAGCCGAGATCGATGGAGATGCCCCGTTCCTTCTCCTCCTTGAGGCGGTCGGTGTCGATGCCGGTCATGGCCTTGATCAGGGCGGTCTTGCCGTGATCGATGTGCCCGGCGGTACCGAGAACCACTCTTCGCACCCGGCCGGTCCCTCCTTACTATTCGGGCATGCGCTCGATGTCCGCGCCGAGGCCGCGCAGCTTCTCCTCGATGGCCTCATAGCCGCGGTCGATGTGGTAGACGCGCGAGATGTGCGTCTCGCCTTCGGCGACCAGCCCGGCGAGAACGAGCGCGGCGCTGGCCCTGAGATCCGTCGCCATCACGGGCGCGCCGCTCAGCTTCTCGACGTACCCGACCTGGGCCGTGCTGCCGTCCAGCTTGATGTCCGCTCCCAGGCGCCTGAGCTCGGGTACATGCGTGAAACGATCGCGGAACACGGTCTCGCTTATCGTGCTCATGCCCCGCGCCGTCGTCATGAGAGCCATGAACTGCGCCTGCATGTCGGTAGGGAAACCGGGATAGGGCGCCGTCACGACATCCACCGACTCCAGGGCCTTCTTGCCCTTGACCAGTATGCTGTCCCCCGCCGCCTCCACGGCGACGCCGGCCTGGGCGAGCTTCAGCGCGACCGATTCGACATGCTCAGGCACGCAGTCGACGATCTCCACCTGCCCGGCGGTGATCGCCCCGGCCACCATGTACGTCGCCGTCTCTATGCGGTCGGGTATTATCCTGAACTCGGCCGGCGACATCTCGTCGACGCCGTCGATGGTGATCGCATCGGTCCCCGCCCCGCTGACTCTCGCGCCCATGAGGTTCAAGAAGTCCGCAAGGGCCACGATCTCGGGTTCCCTCGCGGCGTTGGAGATCACCGTACGCCCAGCGGCCCGGCTGGCCGCCATCATCGTGTTGGCGGTCGCGCCGACGCTGGGCGCCGAGAAGGTTATGGGGCCGCCCTCCAGGCGACGGGCCTCGCTCTCGATATAGCCGTGGTCTATGTCAACCGTCGCCCCCAGCTCCCTCATCGCCCTTATGTGGAGATCGACGGGCCGCGGACCCCATGCGCATCCCCCCGGCAGGGACACTCTGGCCTTGCCCTCGGAGGCAAGGAGCGGCCCCAGGACGTAGATCGAAGCCCGCATCTTCCTGACGAGCTCATACGGCGCCTCGTGGCGCGACAACCGGCTCGAGTCTATGGTGACGGTGTCGCCTTCCCAGCCGCACTCGACACCGAGCTCTTCGAGCACGGATGCCATCGAAACGACGTCCTTGAGGCGGGGAACGTTCCTGATCACCGAGACCCCGCGCGTGAGCAGGCACGCAGCCATCACGGGCAGCACCGCGTTCTTGGCGCCGCCGATTCTGACCCTTCCCTCGAGCCTTCTGCCCCCCTTGACCACGATCTTGTCCACTCAGGCCATCCTCGCGATTGTGACCCTGTCTCTTCCGGAGAGGTCCCTGACGACCTCGGTCTCCAAAGCCCCCGCTTCCCGGAGCAACCGCGTGACCGCTCCGGCCTGGTCCGGCGCCGTCTCGAAGGCCGCCAGCGCGCCCCCCGCAAGTATGGACGGAAGAGCGGGGATTATTCTTCGCATGAACTCCAAGCCGTCCTTTCCGCCGTCCAGCGCGGCGCGGGGTTCATGGTCCCGGACTTCCGGCTGGAGGCCCGCGATCTCGGAGGCCGCGACGTACGGCGGATTGCAGACGAAGACGTCGAATCCCTCCCCGCCGCCGACCCCCTTCAGGAAACCTATACCATCTCCGACGGCAAACTGCATGAGGTTTTCGACGCCGTGCTTCGCCGCGTTCAGCGCGGCCGTCTCGACGGCTTCAAAGGAGATGTCCGTCGCGACCACCCTGGGCCCACCGGTGCCGGCGGCGTTCCAGCCGAGCGCCCGCGCGGGACTTATGCATATGACACCGGTCCCCGTTCCGATCTCGAGAAGATTCCGGGGCCTCCGGCCGCCGGCCTCGAGCCTGCATGCCACGGCTTCGACGAGCACCTCGGTCTCGGGCCGGGGGATGAAAACGCCCTCGCGCACGAGGAACGCCAGCGAGTGGAACTCGCACTCGCCCGTCAGGTACTGCAGCGGATATCTGGCCGCCCTGCGGCGGGCGAGCGCCCTTATGCGCTCCTCGTCGGCCCGGGAGACTTCCATTCCGCCCCCGAGGTGGACATCGGTCCTCGAGAGCCCCAGCACATGCGCCGCGAGAATCTCGGCATCCACACGCGGCGAAGGTACACCCGACCCCCGGAACACCTCTTCGAGGGAACGGATCAGTGAAGCAAGAGACAAAGCGACGCCTTCCTTGACCCGGGCGGCATCAGATGCCGCAAGTCTCTATCTTGCGCTCGGTATCATGGGCCCACAGGGCGCCGATTATCTCCTCGAGGTCCCCGTCGAGCACGTCGTCGAGCTTGTGGAGAGTGAGGCCGATCCTGTGGTCGGTGACCCTTCCCTGGGGAAAGTTGTAGGTTCGGATCTTCTCGCTGCGGTCGCCCGTGCCAACCATCTGCTTGCGTTCCCTGGCTCGCTCCCGCTCCTGCTCGACCCTCGCCATCTCGTAAAGTCTCGACCGGAGCACCTTGAGCGCCTTCGCCCTGTTCTTGTGCTGCGACTTCTCATCCTGGCACTGGACTACCATCCCCGTGGGGATATGCGTTATCCTCACGGCGGAGTCCGTGGTGTTCACGCTCTGGCCGCCCGGACCCGAGGAGCGGTATACGTCCACGCGGATCTCCTCCGGCTTGATCTCGACATCGACTTCCCCGGCCTCCGGGAGCACTGCCACCGTCACGGCGGAAGTGTGAATCCTGCCCGACGACTCGGTCACGGGGACCCTCTGCACCCTGTGGACGCCGCTCTCGAACTTCAGCCTGCGGTACGCGCCCTTGCCCTCGACGAGGAAGATCACTTCCTTGATGCCGCCGACGCCGGTCGGGTTGGAGCTCAGCATTTCGATCTTCCAGTTCTTGTGCTCGGCGTACTTGGAGTACATCCTGTAGAGATCGGCCGCGAAAAGCGTCGCCTCCTCGCCGCCGGTCCCGGCCCTGATCTCCACTATCGTGTTCTTCTCGTCATTCGGATCCCTGGGAATCAGCATGCCCTGAAGGTCACGCTCGATGGCCCCCAGAGACGCCTTGAGACCCTCGATCTCCTGCCGCGCGAGCTCGACGAGCTCCGGATCCTCCGACGTTTTCGCGATCTCTTCGGCCTCGGCGATCCCGCGCGCCGTCTCCTCGTACTCGTCGGCCCTCTTGACCAGACCCTCGAGGTCGCTCATCTCCTTGGAGTACTCCATGACGAGCTTCGGATTGCTCACTACCTTCTCGTCCGAGAGCAGTCTGCCGAGTTCGGCGTACCGTTCACGGGCTTTCCTGATCGCTTCCCACATTTCGCCCGCCGTCCTCCATATGCAGCGCGCGCCTGAGCGCGTCCAGAGCGACTTCGATCTGGTCGTCGCTGGGCTCGCGCGTCGTGAATTTCTGCAGAAGCAGCCCCGGCGCGGTGACCACGGTGAGCAGAAGTCCGCGCCTCCGCCTGCCCGCCCAACGGGTGACCTCGAAGGAGATCCCCGCTATGACGGGCACGAGTGCGAACCGGAGCAGCCTGTCGCCGATACTGTCCGGGCGTCCCAGGAATATGAAAACGACCACGGCGATCACCATGACGACCAGGAGGAAACTCGTGCCGCACCGCCTGTGCCTGGTCGTGTGGCGCCTGGCGTTCTCGAGCGTAAGCTCGTCTCCGTCCTCGTAGGTCGTGATGCACTTATGTTCGGCCCCGTGGTACTCGAAGACCCGCCGCATCTCCCGCCACAGCGATATCGCCGCGAGATAGAGGAAGAAAATCCCGAGCCGGACGAGGCCGTCGATGACATTGAAGAGTATGCTGCCCTTGACCCCGACGGCCTCGGCGATGACGAGCGGCAGCCAGAAGAAGAGCAGCAGTCCGAGCCCGAACGCGACCACGAGCGTAACGCCCATGGAGAGACTCGACTTCCAGCCCCCCGCCGCCGCGTCGCCCTCTCCCGCGCCGTCCGCCTCGCCGGCCCCCGCGCCGTGCTCTTCCTCCTGGGCGATCTCGGCCGAATAGGACAGCGACTTGATCCCGATGAGAAGCGTCTCGAAGAGCGACACCGCGCCCCTTATGACGGGTATGCCGAGCAACCTGTGCCTCTTGGTGACCGAGACGTAGGGCTCGGTCCTGTGCACGATCCGGCCGCCCGGCCTGCGCACGCTCGTGACTACAAGATCGGGGGACCGCATCATCACGCCTTCGATGACGGCCTGTCCCCCTATGGTGAGGCTATCGTTCTTCAAACGATCACCTACTTGTCTTCCGTCTCCTCTTTCTCCTCGTCCTCGGCCTTGAGGCCGTACTTCCTTCTGAACCTCTCGACCCGGCCGGCGGTATCGACCAGCTTCTGCTTGCCGGTGAAGAAGGGATGACAGGCTGAGCAGATCTCCACGCGTATCTCGGGGGAAGTCGAACGGGTCTCGACCACGTTCCCGCACACGCATATGATCTTGGACGGCACATACTTGGGATGAATGCCCTTTTTCACGCTCCCGACCTCCTCCAATGCTCATAAAGTACGGCGGGCGGCGTAAGCCGCCCACCCGGCATCCTGGTTATGCTAACCTAAGTATTCATCGACTTCAAGAACATCTTGTTGGACTTGGTCTTCGCCAGGCGCCCGACGAGGAACTCCATGGCTTCGACCTGGTTCTTGTCGCTGAGGAACTTCCTCAGAATCCAGACCTTGTTGAGCTCCTCCGGGCTGAGGAGCAGCTCCTCCTTGCGCGTGCCGGACCTGTTGAGGTCTATCGCCGGGAACACCCTGCGATCGGCGATCTTCCTGTCCAGCACGAGCTCCATGTTGCCCGTGCCCTTGAACTCTTCGAAAATGACGTCGTCCATGCGGCTTCCGGTGTCGATCA
>JALGWA010000134.1 GCA_025774425.1 bacterium | reverse complement strand
CCCGCGGTGCGTGGCCACGTTCCGCTTGCCCACGACCACGGAGCAGGCCGCCCGCGCCTCCCGCGTCAGCCCCTCATCGCAGAGGAGCGGGGGATACCCCGCGATGGATTCGAGCCTGCCCGTCGCCCCATGCGCCTTGCAGACATGGGCGAGGAGGCCGCGAATCATGCCCGGAGCCCGGCGGCGGAGCGTGCGCGACTGCGTCCGCACCGTCCCCTCCATCTCGACCTCCGGCGCAATCACGTTGAACCTGCTCCCGCCCGCTATCTTGCCGACCGTGATGACGGCGCTTTCCATGGGATCGACCCGCCTCGAGACGATCGTCTGCAGGGCCGTGACGAACTCGGCCGCGACGACGACGCTGTCGACGACCTCATGCGGCCTCGCGCCGTGGCCCCCCCTGCCCTTGATGACGACCCTGAAATCGTCCGCCGCCGCGGACATGGGTCCCGAGCCGAGCCCGACCCTGCCCTCGGGAAGCGGATGCCAGAGGTGTATGCCGAAAAGAGCACCGACCGCCGGCCGCGCGAGAACGCCGGCCTCGATCATCGCGGGAGCCCCGCCGGGCGGCTTCTCCTCGGCCGGCTGGAAGATCAGCTTCACGTTGCCGGGGAGATCCTTGCCCATGTCCTTGAGCACGAGACCGGCGCCCAAGACCATGGCCATGTGGGCGTCGTGGCCGCATGCGTGCATGAAGCCCTTGCGCCGCGAAGCGAAGGCGAGGCCCGTCCGCTCGTCGAGCTCGAGCGCGTCCATGTCGCATCTCAGGGCGACCGTCGCGCCCGCCCCACCCCTCACGACGCCGACGACGCCCGTCCCGGCGACCGGGGATTTGTAGGGGATGCCGGCCCGCTCGAGCAGCGAGCATACCATCGCGCGCGTCTCGTGTTCGCGGAAGGAGGCTTCCGGTATCTGGTGGAAGGTCCTCCGCATGGATATCACGCGGCGTTCGTACCTGCGGGCCGACTCGAGCACCCGGGCCTTCGTCGCCCCGCCCGTCTTCTCTCCCATGCCGCCTCCTGCCGTCTCCCGCGGCCGCCTACTCCGCGAGCAGCGACGCTATCGCCATCGGTATCATGCCCCCCACATCCCCGGCGAGGAAACCGTGATGGCCGATGCTCTCGCGGAGAATGTCGGCCGCCAGGCCGTGGACGTACGCCCCGCAGCAGGCCGCGGGCACGGCGTCGACGCCCTGCGCCATGAAGCCGGCGATGACGCCCGTCAGCACATCGCCCGAACCCGCCGTCGCGAGACCCTCGTTCCCCGTCGGGATCACGAAGACGCCGCCCGTCGGCTCGGCCACGACCGTCGGCGCTCCCTTGAGCACGAGCACCAGGCTCAGCTCGGTCGCCACGTATCGGGCCACGTCTATCCGCTCCTTCTCGATGATTCCCTTGTCCACGCCGACGAGCCTCCAAAGCTCCGCCGGGTGGGGAGTGATGACCAGCGGGAACCCGAGCCCCTTGAGCTTCTTCGCTCTCCCCGCGAAGGCGTTTATGCCGTCGGCATCGAGCACCGTCGGCTTGCCGATCCTCGGCACCAGCCGTCGGACGAGTTCCTGCGTCTCGGCATTGAGACTCAGGCCCGGACCGACGGCGACCGCATCCGCCTTCTTGATGAGCTTCCCGATCTCACGCGCCGCCTTGAGGGCGAGGCTCCCGGCGCGCGTCTCCGCCACGGGAAGCGTCATCACCTCGGTGAGTTTCACTTCCATTATGGTGTTGAGGCTCCTCGGCACGGCCAGCGTGACCAGGCCGGCCCCCGCCCGCAGGGCCGAGGTCGACGTCAGGGCCGCCGCTCCCGTCAGGCCCGTGGAGCCGCAAACGGCCGCGACCGCGCCGCAGGACCACTTGTGCGCGTCCGGCGGCCTCAAGGGCAGCGCTCCGGCTATGTCGACGGGCTGCATCAAGTAGACGCCCGGGTCATTGGCGGCCACGACATCCGCCGGGATGCCGATGTCCACCACGGTGAGCTCCCCCGTCAGCGCCCGGCCCGGATGCAGGGTGTGTCCGCGCTTCGGGAGCGCCATCGTCACGGTGAGATCGGCCGCCACGGCGCCGGCGGCTTCGCCTGTGGTCGCGTCCACCCCCGAGGGCATGTCGACCGCCACGATCGGCGCGTCGGCCTCGTTCATCGCCTCGATCGCCGCCGCCGCCGCTCCCCTGGTCTCGCCCGAAAAGCCCGTGCCGAAGACGGCGTCAACGACGACGTACGCGTCGGCTACGGCCCGTTCCAGGACTTCGAGATTCGAGGCGGCGATCTCCTCGACGCGCATCTTCATCCGTTTGAGCCTCTTGTAGTTGGCGAGGGCGTCCCCCTTGAGACCGGCCGCCTTACCGATGAGGAAGGTCCGCACGGCGTAGCCGTCCTTCCTGAGAAGGCGCGCGACGACGAACCCGTCCCCGCCGTTGTTCCCCTTGCCGCATACGATGACGACCCGCCCTCCGCGCCGCGGCTTCCACCTTGCGGCGATCGCCTCCTTGACGCCGCGCCCGGCGCTCTCCATGAGCTCGATCCCGGAAACGAACTTGGCGATCGTGATCCGGTCCATCTTCTTCATCTCGTCCGCTGTGACTACGGGTAACATCGGTTCACCTCTGAAGTGTTGTCACCACGACTGCGATTGCATGGTCCCCGTCATGCGAAATGCTGAGCGCCGCCTTGCGCTCCCCGAGCGCGGCCGCCGCCCTCCCGTGGGCGACGAGGGCCGGCGCGCCGCCGGCCGTCACCACTACTTCGATGTCCTTGAGCGGGACCCCGCGTGCGCCGGCTGCCGAGACGGCCTTGAAAAAAGCTTCCTTGGCGGCGAAGCGCGCCGCCAGCGACCTCGCGGGCCGGTGCATGCGTCTGGAGTAGGCGATCTCCCGGCCGGTGAAGACCCTCTCGAGGAAACGCTCACCCCACCTCTCGACCGCCGCTTCGACCCTCGCAATGGAGACCAGGTCTATACCGACGCTGAGATCCGTGGAGTCAGCCATACGAGCCCCCGCCGCGGCCATCATAGGAGAGGCAAACGGGCCTTTCAAGCCCGATTGGAAAACGGGCGGGTATAGACGCCCATCCGTACCCGCCGGTTCCGCTATATCAGATTCAGGCTCCTGCGAGATCCCTTGACTGCCGCAACCTCCGTGTAGCCCTCTCTATACTCTGGAGCTCCGTGCTCCCCATTCCCTTTATCAACTACTTCATGGACTGGCCTATCGCTTTCCCCACGCTGATCTCGCCGTTGTCGATCCTGAGATTGAAGCCGCAATCAGGATTCGAGCAGACCCACGCCTTGTAAGTGATCGGCGCGCCCTCGCGTCCGTAATCCGACAGAGGTATCAGGACCCCGTCCCCACACTTCTTGCAATCCGGAAACGTACTCTCCATTATCCGAACCTCCCATCCCTTCGCATACATCTCGATACCCGCCTTCGGGCCAGTCCCAACGCCCAACAAGATACCACTGCACGTTCCCCCAAGTCAAGTTGCGCCCCATCACCTCCCGTAGACATTGAGGTCGCTCCACGCCCGCTCCCACGCGCGCACCCTCGAGCCGGCGCCGCGGATCGGCTCGGGTATGCGCGAGTCCGTGCAGCACGCCTTGGCTATGCGGCTCGCGTCGGCGAAAGAGGTCAGGTGCCCGGCGATCACGGTGATGGGCGTCGCATGCCCCCTTATCTTCACCGGCCCCGACCGCTTGACGTTGTCCCACTTGGCGAGCTTCCGCGGAGTCGTCCCGCGCGCGGTTATGCCCATGCTCGGACGCCCGGAGATGACGCCCACGTAACCCGCCAGCGGTATCTCCTCCTTGAGCGACACTTCCCTTATCATCACGATGTCCGGCTTGCGCTTGAGCATCTTGAGAACGTTCTGTATGAGCGGGACGAACGCGACGTTGCCCAGGTGTCTTATGGCGTCCTCGCCCAGCTCGTCGGTCGCGATGGCTTCCTCGAGGACCTTGAGCTTGGGAAAAGACAGCATGGAAGCACATACGTGGACGCGCCCCGCCTTCGGGCTCATGGCGAGATCGACACCGACCACCCGTCGCACGCGCTTGGGCCCGTTCTTCCTCTTCACCCTGGCGGCCACCCTCTCCCTCAGCTTCTCGAGTTCCAAAGTCCTAAGATCGCTTACCACGTCCCGCCTCGGCATTCTCACCCTCCAGAGTTCTCGTCCATCGCCTGTAGTCCCTCAAGGTGAAGTCCTTCTTTCCGCCGCCGCGTCCCATCGCCAGGTCCTCCACCCCGCACCGCGCATCCACGCATCTCAGGCAGGCGCCGTCGCAGTCGGCGGCCGGGACGAACCTATCGCCGGCCCTCCTGTAGACGGGGATATCGGCGCCCTCGCAGTTGCTCGAGCTCATGAAGGTCTCATTGAGACCGACCGGCTTCCCCCCTACGATTTCATACTCCATGCACAACCCGAGCGTAACACCCCGCGCTTCGCAGAGGTCGCGAAGGAGATCGAAGACCCTCTTGCGATAGTCGATCGCGGCGTGGAGGTATCCGTCGATAAGCTCGGTATACAACTTGCCTAGATCGTACGTGAATCCTACACCGAAAACCTCGAACCCTGCAAACACTTCCTTCGCGATCCTCACGGGTATGTCCATCACGCTCGCGACGATGTGCCGCGCCCCCCGGTCGACGCCGCGGTCCAAGAGAGAGGCGAGCTCGCGCCTCGAGTCCGTGAGACGGGGAATCACCGGATCGATCCTCATGACGACCGGCAGCCCCGCGACGGCCGCTCTCTCCATGGCGCCGAAGAGCGCGTCCACGCCCGCCCCGCCGGCCATGAGCCTCGACCGAAGGTCCTCGCGCCCGGTGACGAACGAGAACTGGCAGAACGAATGCCGCTGGGTCTTCATGAGGCCGAGCACGGTGTCGGGCGGCACGCACTTGGTGGTGAACTGAACCGGTATGTTGCGCTTGACGAACTCCTCTATGATCTTCTCGGAGAGGCGGTACCTCGAGTCGACCTCCTGGAATGGGTCGCAGACCGGGGAGAGGTAGCCGCATGCGGCCACCCCTATGGAGTCGAGCTGGTCGGACACCGCCCGGTCGAAGTCCTTCGCGACCGTGACGATGCCCTCCTCGTTCCAGAGCCGGAAGTAGGGCGCCGGCAGGGCGCGCGCGTAGCAGAAGACGCAGCCTACCGAGCAGCCGTTATAGGGATTGACGAGCATCCGCTCGCCGGTGCACTCGCGCTTCCCCTTCCACCAGCCGTGGAGCTCTTTCCTC
>JALGWA010000133.1 GCA_025774425.1 bacterium | reverse complement strand
ATGGGCATGCCGTAGCTCGCCGCCTCGCGCAGCTTGACGTTGGTGTGGATGATGGTGTCGTACACGCGGTCCCTGAAGTGGCCGAAAACATCCTCGGCTATCTCGCGTGAGAACTTGGACCGTCCGTCGTAGATCGTGCACAGCGCCTTGTATCTCACCTCATGCGAGAGCTCCTCCCTTATGAGGTCGATCATGTCGAGCAGCCGTCCGACCCCCCACAGCGAGAAGAAACTGGCCTCTATGGGGATGACGGCCTCGTTGCACGCCCGAAGCGCGTTGAAGGTCAGCAGCCCGATACTCGGCGGGCAGTCGACTATGATGTAGTCATACGGCTTCGTGATCCCGCCGAGCGCGTTGAGCAGGCGGTTCTCGCGTCCGTCCACGCCCGCGAGCCTCTGCTCGGCGGCGCCGAGCACGATGGCTGCGGGCGCGATGTCCATGAGAGGCCTGACTTCCCGGACGATCTCCTCCAGGCCCGCTTCTTCCAGCATGACCTCGTACATGCTCTTGGTCACCTCTTCCACCTTGACGCCGACCCCCATGGTCGCATGCGCCTGCGGGTCGAGGTCGATGAGAAGAACGCGCCTGCCCTTGTAGGCCAGGCATGCCGAGAGGTTGATGGCCGTGGTCGTCTTGCCGCAGCCGCCCTTCT
Organism: bacterium; assembly: GCA_025774425.1. GTDB lineage: Bacteria > Arandabacterota > Arandabacteria > Arandabacterales > JALGWA01 > JALGWA01. The sequence continues at coordinate 4,581 of JALGWA010000133.1, read as the reverse complement.
GGTTGGCGAGGGCGATGGTTCTCATCGTCGATCCCCGCTAGTAGTACTTGCCCACGCTCTCGGTGAGTCTGTAATAGGTTCCTCTGTGAAGCACGAGAGGCCTCTTGCTCGAATCCTTCTCCAGAGCCACGACGCGCCCGACGAAGATGGTGTGATCGCCCATGGCGATGGCCTTCTCCAGCTTGCACTCCATGGTGGCGGCGCAGCCCTCCAGCACCGGGGTCGAGGTCACCTTGGGCGCCTTCTGCTTGAGAACGCCGCTCTCGAACTTGTCGACGTCCCGCCCGGACAGGGTGCCGGCATGTTGCGAGACCTCCATCTGGTCGTCGGCGAGGATGCTGAGCCCGAACTCCTTGGCCTCCATGATGAGATTATGCGAGTATCGCTGCGGCGCGATGTGAACCACGATGAGCGCGGGCCGTTGGGACACGGGCACGGTCCAGGCCGCGGTCATGGCGTTCACGCCGTCGCCGGCCTTGACGGTGACCACGGCCACGGATTCGCAGAACTCACTCGTCATTCCGGTGACTTCCGCCATAGCACCCTCCTTGGTCAGTGTCTCAAGTATGTATTCTACTTGGAGTTAGGCCGGAGTCAAGCAATATTAACAATAGGGGTCAGAGCTCAAAATGCACAGGGGTCTGACCCCAGTGCATGCACAGGGCTCCGACCCCACGGGGCCGCGCCCGAAGAGCAGGCCCCCCTTCCGGAGGGCCTGCACTCGGTCTTCCCGATTTCGCTTCCCGGCTATTCCAGGACGTGGATGTTGCGGGCCGCGCAGATCTCCTTGAGCTTCCTGGGCCACACGGTGACGCTGACCTCGCCCAGGTGGGCCGTGCGCAGGAGATACATGTAGGTTCTCGACTGGCCGATGCCGCCGCCTATGGAAAGCGGGATCTCATCGTTGAGGATCGCCTGGTGGTACGGGAGATTGAGGAAATCCTCCTGGCCCGTCATCTTGAGCTGCACCTTGAGCGTCTCCTTGGTGACCCTGATGCCCATGGAAGTCAGCTCGTGACGCCTCCTCGTGACGGGGTTCCACACGAGGATGTCGCCGTTGAGACCATGCATCATCTTGCCGTCCACTTCGACGGTCTCGGTGACCCAGTCGTCGTAGTCGGCGGCGCGCATCTCATGCGGGTAGCCGTCATCCAGCGTCCAACCGATACCGATGATGAAGATGGCGGGGTACTTCTGGAGAATCTGCGTCTCGCGCTGCTTCCGCGGGAGGTCGGGGAACTCGGCGAGGATCTGCTCGGCGTGGAGAAACGTCAGCTCCTCCGGGAAATCCGGGTACTTGGCGGTCTTGAGCTCGGGATACATCTCCTGTGCGTGCTTGCCCGCCCCGTAGAGGATCTTCCAGATCTTGCGAACCGTGTCCTTCAGGTAGTCGAGGTTTCGTTCCTTCTCCGTAATCACCTTCTCCCAGTCCCACTGGTCGACGTAGGCGCTGTGGTCGTGGTCGAGGAAGTAGTCCTTGCGGACGGCCCTCATGTCGGTGTTGATGCCCTCTCCCGGCTTGCAGCCGAACTGCTTCAGGGCCACCCTCTTCCACTTGGTGGCCGCCTGCACGATCTGGGCGTCGATGGGATTCTTGTCATGATCGTTGGATATGTGGAACTCTATGGGAGTCCTCGAACCGTCGCGATCCAGGTAATCGTTCACGCCGCTCTCGCGGTCGACGATGAGTGGAACCTGAACCATGTCGAGGTTGAGCTCCTTCGCCATGTTGTCTTCGATGTACCGCTTCACTGCGAACAGCGCCCGCATTCTCTCCCTGGGGGGAAGCAGGGGTTCGTAGTCGTTGGGGAGGATCCTCTCGACCTCCTCGTAGGTGCCGATGCCGGGTCCGGCGAGATCGGCCTCTTTGCCTGTCTTCGCGTCCGCCATTCCGTTACCTCCTTAAGGGGCCTCATTCCAGCCCAGCCGGTCACGACCCGCCGGCTCGACTTTCCCGGCCGCAATCGCGTTTCTCTGCGAATCCTGGGTCCTCCCCGGGGGAGCCCCGGGGGCCGCTGGACGGCAAAACCGCCATTAAGATAACGGCGCTACCGCACTTGGTCAAGTCGGAAAAAGCTTCGATGTGCCGGGCCTCACGGCTCCACCATCGAGTATGAACTCCACGACGCAGGAGGTGGAACATGCGCTTCGTTGCAGCCCCGGCTCTCGGCATGGCGACCCTGTCGGCCACGCTCGCGGGCGGCACTGTACCGCCGGCCGCGGACCCCCCCGGAGTCGGGCTGATAAAGGACGGATCAGCCGTGCTCGTGGACTACGGGCTCGTCGACAAGTGACCCGCGGCTGGACGCTCGAGGTCAGAATCTGAAGCAGAACCCCGGTGTCGCGCCGTCTCCCCCGGGGCACGAACGAGACTGAAGCCGCCCGCGGCACCGCCGGCATGCCCGCCGGCAATCGTCTTCGCCGCGAAGTGGCCTATTGCGGAGCCGAGGATGACATCGGAGATCCAGTGGGCGTTGTCCTTCACCACTGCGCCCCCAGGAGCCCCCGCCGCCCGGGTGCGGCCCGGGTGGGGGCCGTCGGACCCGCGGGGGATCGTCACACGCGGCAACACGGCCTCCAGCCGGTGCAGACCATCAGGGGTCCACGCGGCGCCGGCTGGAGGCGGCCGGACGACCATGATGAAGAGTGCCACGCCCCTGGGATTCACCAGGTCCTGACTGATCTCCGACATGTACCCACGCATTTCGCGTGCCGGGGGCGGTCCCGAGGAGCCGCAAACCGTCGGGCGGCGCCGCGACCGCAACGCCCTGGGGCGACGCGAATTAGGAAGGCGCCCGGGCCGCCTCGGCGCGCCGGCCCGGGAGAGCCGCCGGGCGCCGCCCGCGGGCCATCCGCAAAAGTGTACAAGCCCGTCCACCCGGGAGACAGCACCGGGCCGCGGATGTTGCAGGTCGGGCCGGATTGTGGTAAAGTGTACGTAGAGGCGGCGGATCGAGGCCGCCTGTCTCATGACGCCGACACGCAGGCAATCCCACGAAAGGAGCCGGAAATGCGGCAATATGGTATATGCTCACGTATTACCGCGGTGCTGGTCAGCACCGTCGTCCTCGTCGCCCTGTTCGCAGCCCAGTCCTTCGCAGCGTATCAGCCCAAGGGGCCGGGGGACATATCCCACGAGATAGCCGAGGCCAAGGCCCGCTTCTATGCGCGGATCTCCCTCCTCGAGAGCACGCCGACACCGAACCAGGACTATTACGACGTGACCTACTACCGCCTCGACATCGCGATCGACCCGACCGCCGAGACCGTATCGGGCACCGTGCGAATGGTGGCGGAGGTCGTCACGGGCCCCCTGACGACGGCGGACGTCGACCTCTACGACAACATGGCGGTATCGGCCGTCCAGAGCGGGGGCGTACCTGCGACCTTCAGTCACAGCGGCGACATCGTCAGCGTCGATCTCGACCGCTCGTATGCGACGGGCGACACTTTCGTCGTGGACATAACATACAGCGGCACCCCCGACGCATCCGCCGGGGCCTTCGATTTCGACACGCACGGCGGCTACGACATGATCTGGAGCCTGAGTGAGCCCTTCGGCGCCCGCACGTGGTGGCCGTGCAAGGACTACTCGCATGACAAGGCGGACTCCGTCGACATCTGGGTCACCGTGCCCGAGGACCTGATCGTCGCATCGAACGGCGACCTCGTCGGCACCGTAGACAACGGGACGACTGTCACCTACAAGTGGCACGAGCAGTACCCCATCGCCACATACCTCGTGTCGGTCGCGATACACCCCTACACGATATTCTCCAACTACTACCGCTACTCGCCCACCGACTCGATGGAATGCCGTTACTACGTTTTCGAGGACCATTACGATTCCGTCCAGGAGAACTACGCCAAGGTTCCGGACATGATCGCGCTCTATGCCTCGCTCTTCGGCGAATACCCGTTTCTCCAGGAGAAGTACGGGCATGCGGAATTCACCTGGGGCGGCGGCATGGAGCACCAGACGATTACGAGCCTCGGCGGCTGGGGCGAGTACCTCATCGTTCACGAGCTCGCCCACATGTGGTGGGGCGACATGATCACCTGCAACGACTTCCATCACATCTGGCTCAATGAGGGATTCGCGGTCTATTCCGAGGCCCTGTACGCCGAGCACACATACGGTTGGGGCGAATACAAGAACCAGATGGAATACGCCAAGTACTTCGGCGCGGGCACGATATACGTCCCCGACCTCTCCGACTGGAACAGGATCTTCGACCCGGACCTGACGTACAACAAGGCCTCCTGGATACTGCACATGCTCCGCGGGATCGTCGGTGACTCGACCTTCTTCGACATCCTGAGAACCTACTATTCGAGCGAGTACCAGTACGCCTCGTGCACCACCGAACAGTTCCGCGACATATGCGAAAGCGTCGCCGGCCGCGACTTCGACGCCTTCTTCCATCAGTGGGTATATGAAGAGGGATTCCCATTCTACAGCTTCACCTGGGACTACACCGCGGCCGCACCGAGCGGGTACGAGGTCTCGCTCTCGATAGAGCAGCTCCAGACCAATTGGATCTTCAACATGCCCATTCAGGTCACGGTCAGCACGACGGC
>JALGWA010000132.1 GCA_025774425.1 bacterium | reverse complement strand
CGATGAGATCCAGAAACGCCTCGTCCAGACCTGCTTCGAGGTCAAGCCGATGACGGCCTTCGTGCCGTACGATTCCGGGCGCGCCTTCGAGTTCGTAAAGCCAGTCATCGAATGGTTCAAGGAGGGGGGCTTCGTCGAGGTGACGCCCGCCGCCGCGCCGGAGGGGGCGGCCCGCACCACGTCGGCCGGGGGGCAGGCCGCGAGGTTGCCGTCCACTGCGGCCGCGCCGAGGTGGAAGGCGCTCGACTGCCTCTGCGATCGCCTCTTCGCAGGCGCCGACGGCTGCGGCGCGGAAGGCAGCGGAGGCCTGGACGACCGCGGGCATCCCGCCGACCGGAAGGGCCACGCAATCGACAGAGGCGGAACCGGTGAGGACGAGGCCGCAAAGGACACCGGAGGCCTAAGGGACATCGCCGAGGCGCTCACGGTCATCTCCGCGCCTGGCGAGGTGCGGGAGGTACGCGAGATCGCGCGCATCATCGCCCGGGAAGTGCTGGAGCGCGGCACGCCCGCCTGGCGGATAGGCGTACTCACCAGGCATTCCGAGCCCTACACATCCCTCCTTCGGGACACGCTCGCGAGCATGGGAATCCACCCATACATACTGCAGGCTACGGACCTCAAGGAGACGCGCCCGGGGCGAACTCTCTGCCTTCTTCTCGAGGTCCTGCGACACGACTTCGCGAGGCACGCCGTCATGGAGTTCGCCACGTACGCGCGGCTCGATCCCGGCAAGTTCTACCCGGAAGGCGCCGACCCCGATCCCGTGGCCCTCTGGGACATCGTGACCATGGACGCCGGCATCGTCGGCGGCAAGTCCGAGTGGAGGGAGCGCCTCCGCGACCTCCTCGCCGAGCGCGAATCGCCCGACGCCGGGCCGAGGGCTTATACGCCCGCCGCCATCGAGGCCCTGATCGACTTCTCCGGGCGCCTCATCGAATCGCTCACGGCGGTGGAGACGGCCGGCACCTGGAGCGGAATGGCCGCGGCGCTCATCGCCGCGTACGACTCGCTGATCGCGCCCGACACGACGAGCGAAGCCGCCGAGGAGACCCGCGAGGTCCTCCACGCCGTAAAGCAGATCAGCAGGCTGGACGAGGTCCGCGCCGCGGGCGGACCCCGCCGGTCCAGCGAGAGTCCGAAGGGCGGGGGCGCCGACGGCGGCATCTCGGTCGGCGACCTCGCCGATGTCGTGGACGAATGCCTCACCGAGCAAACGAGAACCGCCGGTCGCTTTCAGCGGAACGGCCCCGAGGTCGTGAGCCTAATCGCGGCCAGAGGCATACCGTTCAGCACCGTCATCATCCCCGGCATGGTGGAAAAGTCCTTCCCCTCGCCGGCGCGCCAGGACGCCATCCTCCTCGACGCCGAGCGCGCGGCCCTCAACCGGGAGCTCCAGGCCCAAGGGCACGCCGGCGGCAGGGACCGTCCGAAAGGCGGGCGGGGCAAGCAGGACGAGAGCGCCGCCCCCGGGGCCGACCGCGGCCCCATCCCGCTCCGCGGCGCGCCCCGCCTCGATATCGAGCGCCTGTTCTACCGGCTGGCCGCGGGCGCGGCGCGTGAGCGCCTCGTGCTCACCTTCCCGCGCCTCACCATCGGCACCGCCAGGGAACGCGTGCCGTCGTCCTTCCTGCTCGCGACGATCGAGGCCGCGACCGGCGGGCGCACGGACTTCGAGACCGTCGAGTCCTTCCCCGGCTTCCGCCGCGTCCCGCTTTCCCGGCTGGCCGTGGAAGAACCCGCCTCGGCCCTGGATGAGGTCGAGTTCGACATCGCGCTTGTCTCGCGCGACATCGCCGCGGGCCGCCCGGAGGGCGTCGGCCATCTCCAGGCGACATCGCCGTTCCTCAGCCGGGCGCTCGACCTCGAGATCAGCCGCTGGGGAAAACGCGCGTTCACGCCTTATGACGGTATCGTCACGGGCAAACGGGCCAGGCGGCATCTCAAGGACGAGTACTCGATCGTCGGCAGGAGCGTGAGTCCGACCCGCCTCGAAACCTACGCCACCTGCCCGTACCGCTACTACCTCTCCGACATTCTCGGGCTTGAGGCCCTCGTCGAGCCCGAGCGCGTCGAGACCGTGGACGCCCTCGAACGCGGAAGTCTCATCCACTCCATACTCTGGGAGTTCTTCTCGACGCTCAAGGCCCGGGCCAAGGGCAAGGTGCCCGTCCAGGTCAAGCACAGCGACTTCGACATCCTCGTCGAGACCGCCGAGAGGGGGTTCGCCCGCTTCGAACGCCTGGGCCGCACGGGCTACCCCATACTGTGGGAGATGGAGAAAGACGAGATCCGCGCACACCTGGAAGAGGTCTTCCACGAAGAGGTGGCCGGAGCGGGGGCGGACCCGGAGTTCCTGCCGGCCTACTTCGAGGTGCGCTACGGCATGAAGAGCCGCGACTCCGAAGAGAGCGACATCTCCACCGAAGAGCCCGTCCCCGTCCGCTTCGGGAACCGCCGGGTGCTGCTGCGCGGCAGGATCGACCGCATAGACATGACGCCCGATCTCAAGCGGGCGCGCGTCATCGATTACAAGACGGGAAAGTCGGATCCCAAGTACAAGGACAACGACTTCCGCGGAGGTACGTCGCTGCAGCTCCCCCTCTACCTCCGCGCGGCATACACCCTCCTCAACCGCATTCACGGCGAAGTAGACCTGGACCGGGCCGAGTACTACAACATCGCCGTGAGCGGCAAGAAGCGCCGGATCAAGTTCGACTACACCGAGCTCATCACGAGGAAAGCCGAGCTCGACGCCATTCTCGGCACGATAGCCGACGGCATAGAGGCCGGGAAGTTCTTCGCGTATCCCGGCGAGCAGTGCACCTGGTGCGACTTCACGCCCGTCTGCGGCAGCGCCGCGCAGAGAGTCGCGATCTACGAACGCAAGTCGGGCGACGAGAGTATCGCGGCGTTCCGCCTGATGAAGGGCGAGGGCGACGACGATGCCGGGCAAGCCGCCGGAGCAGCCGCGCGAGGCAAGAAAAACAGGCGGAAGTGACATGTGGTCCCAGGCCATGAAGGAATGTGAGTGATGGCAAGCGGGAAGCGCGCGAAGCAGCCGGGCGCACGGAACAGCCGACGGCGGAGCGCCGCGGCGGAGGGCCCACCGGGAAACCGCCGCAGGCGGCCCCTCAAGGATCAGGCTGCGCGCGACAGGGCTGCGGCCGATCTCGATACGTCCTACATAGTCGAGGCGGCGGCCGGCACGGGCAAGACCACCCTGCTCGTCTCGCGCATCCTGAGCCTCATCAGGGAGAGGAAGGCCGTCCCCGACGAGATCGTAGCCATCACCTTCACCGAGCGCGCCGCGGCGGAACTCAAGACCAGGTTGCGGGACGACCTCAGCAAGGCGCTCCAAGGGGCCGAGCCGGACTCGCCCGCGAGCCGGCACCTGGCCGATGCCCTCTGGGGACTCGAGCGCATGCAGGTCACGACCATCCACTCCTTCTGCGCCGCGCTCCTCCGGGAGCGCCCGGTCGAGGCCGGCGTCGATCCGAACTTCGAGGTCGCCGATGAGCTCATGGCCTCTCTCGTCGAGGACGAAGCGTGGGACGAGTGGCTCGCCCGGAGGATGCGCCGGGCCGACGGCGCCATGCGGGCGGCCCTGGCCATCGGCATCACGCTCGGGAACATGCGGGAACTCGCCGGCAAGATGCTGGAGAACCGCGATGTATTGCGGTACCTGCCCAAGCCGCAGCCCTGGACGCTAGAGGACCACGAGTTCCCACGGCGCTTCGAGGCCGCGGTGGCCTCCATGAGCGCGAGAGCCGACGCCGCTTGCCGGAACACAGAGGACAAGGCCGCCGCCGTGATCGAAGATCTCAAGGCGAAGGCCGAAGAGCTCAGATTCCTCAAGACACCGGAAGAGATGGCCGCACATCTCTTCAGACTCACCATCCCGTCGCTGGGGTCCAAGGGAAGACAGGCCGACTGGCAGCCGGCGCAATGCCTCAAGGACATCCGCACCGAGATGGCCGAGCTCCGCGACCTCCATGACGCATTCAGGAACTGGCTCGCCCACAACATCATCGCCGAGGTGGCGGAGGACCTCCTGGGCTTCGTCGACACGTACAGGGCCCGGATGGCCGCGGCCGCCATGCTGGACTTCCACGACTTGCTCCTTCTCGCCCGCAACATGCTCAAGGAGCATCCGCACGTGCGGGCATACTTCCGGAAGCGCTACGGGTACCTGCTCGTGGACGAGTTCCAAGACACTGACCCGCTGCAGGCCGAGATCGTCTTCTTCCTGGCCGAAGCCGACGGGCCGCCAGCAGCCGAATGGGAAAAGGTCAAGGTGGATCCCGGCAGGCTCTTCCTCGTGGGCGACCCCAAGCAGAGCATATACCGTTTCAGGCGCGCCGATATCGAGATGTACAATTCGGCCAAGCGGTCGATGGGGACGGGCCGTGACCTCAGCATCTTCCAGAACTTCCGCTGCGCCCACTCGCTGGTCGGCGTCGTCAACGAGATCTTCCGCGATCTCATCGACGTGCCGCCGGACGGGGCTTACCAGCCGGCGTACGTCGCCCTCGAGTTTGGAAGAGACCCGGAGGAGGTGCCGCCCGTGCACGGCGTGCAACTCATCTACCCGCCCGAATCCTTGAGAGACAGAATGCCGAACGCGGGCGAGCGCCGCAGGCTGGAGACCCGTGCCATCGCGGCGTTCGTCAGGAAACTCGTCGACGAGCACGGATGGGAGATATGGGACAAGAACGAGAAGCGGCGACGCCGGGTCGCGCTCAGGGACATCGCCGTCCTGCTCCGCACGCACACGCCCGTCGACCCTCTGGAAGAAGCCTTCAAGGCGTACGGCGTGGACTACCGTGTCATCGGCGGCAAGTTCTTCTTCACGCGCCCGGAAGTCCGCGAGCTCCTCGCCGTGCTCCAGGCGATCGACAATCCGTATGACGGAATCGCGCTGGTCGCCGCACTGCGCTCACCCTTCTTCGGCGTATCCGACGAGGACATCTTCACATTCCACGCAGACGGGGGACGGCTGAACTATCTCGAAGGCGCAGGGGACGCAGTGGGCACGCCTCTGGAGCATGCGTTCGGACTCCTCCGCGACCTCAACGGTAGGCGCAACGATGTCGCCGCCGAGGACCTCCTTCGCGAGATCTACGGCGCCACCAAGGCTACCGCGGTCTTCCTGCTGAGACCCGGCGGAGAGCAGCACGTTCACAACCTCATGAAGGTCGCTGACATCGCCCGGGCCCTCTCCGAGCGGGGCGTCCTCACCTTCAGGAGTTTCGTGGAATGGCTC
>JALGWA010000131.1 GCA_025774425.1 bacterium | reverse complement strand
CGCTGTGGAGGATGAACCTCCCACTCCCGGACGCCGTTCCCGCCTCCCCGTAACAGTAATTCACCGGGATCACGTACGGGTATCCCTTCTCGTCGATCGTCGCCAGATGCCCCACTTGGTTCTCCTTCAGGAAGTCCACGATCTCCTCGGGGCTCATGGCCTCGTCGATGCGACTCATCTTCCTCCAACCCCACGCCTGCTCCATCCCCAACTCCCTCCTCTCTGCGTCCCGCCTTTGACTACCGGTCCCCGCACTCCTGCCGCCCGGCACGCCCGCCGCCGCTGACTCACGGAACGAGCCCGCGGCGACCGTTGCCGGCATCGTCGGCCACATAAACAACAGGCGGATGGCCATGGGACTTAGCTGACCTGAGGAAGAGGCCCCCGCCTCGTCACGGGGGCCGAAGACAGGGATGAAACAGGAGCGCCGGCGAGGTCCCGCCCCGCCGGCGCCGGTCTTTACGCTCGCGGTCGACCGTTCTCCCGTCAGTCCGCTGCCGGAGCCGCAGGCTCCCTGCGTATCCTGCCGAAGGTAACGAACGTCTCGACCAGCAGCCATATCTCCAGCAGGATGATCGCGATCCCGAGGATCGTGAGCGTCGTGTTGTTAGCCGCTATGAAGTTCTTGACGTTTATGATCATCGCCCACGAGGTCATGACCAGCACGAACAGCATCGGGATCGTCGTGTAGATCGTCGGCTTCCGTATCTTGACCAGCCACACCGTTACCATCAGCAGGGCCAGGGCCGCCATGAGCTGGTTCGTGGCGCCGAATATCGGCCACAGGATGAGGCCGCCCTTGCCGCCGTTGATCAACGCCAGCAGGAACGCGGTGCCGACCGCCACGATGGTCGCGCCGTGCCTGGTTGCGAGGGGCTTGATGTTGTAGTCATTCGCGAGCTCGGTTATGATGTAGCGCTGGATCCTGGTGGCCGAGTCGAGCGTGGTAGCCGCGAAGCTCACCACCAGCACCGCCACTACGCCGAGCGCGAAGTCGGGGTTGATCCCGAGCGAGTCCACGAACGAGGCGGCACCGGCCACGAACGCTCCTACCTTGGCGCCGAGCCCGCTCGCCGCGCCCCAGCTCGCGTAGTGGGCCTCCCACGCGCCCCTGGACGCGAAGCCGGCGGTGCACGCAAGCACCGCGACGGTCGCAAGGATGCCCTCGAGGATCATGCCGCCGTAGCCGATGGCCTTGGCGTCGCCCTCGTTGTCGAGCTGCTTCACCGTAGTGCCGGAGGACACCATGCTGTGGAACCCAGAGATCGCGCCGCACGCGATCGTTATGAACAGGAACGGTATGAAGGCGGGAGCGCCTTCAACGTTCAGGTTCACCGCCGGGGCGACGATCTCGGGCCTCGCCACGAACAGACCCGCATATATCAGAAGGAGTGCGAGGTAGAGCTGGTGCGAGTTGATGTAGTCGCGGGGCTGCAGCAGCACCCACACCGGCAGCGTCGACGCTATGTAGGCGTATACGAGGAGGATTATGACCCACGTGAGTATGATGTTGCCTCCGATGAACGCCGGGATCTCTATCGGCAGGTACACGCCTATGTAGACGAACACGTACAGGGCCGCCAGCGCGAGAAGCCCTGCGAGCGTCGGGTTACCTGACTTGCGGTAGATCCAGTAACCTATGAGGAGCGCCGTCGGTATCTCCATCCATATCGGGAACACGCTCTGCGGATAGGTCGTGAACAGCACCGCTATCACGAGGCAGAAGACCGCTATGACGATGAGTATTGCGAAGAAGGTCAGGAGCAGGAACAGCGTCCTCGCGCGCGGGCCGACCAGGTCCTCGGTCAGGTCGCTTATGGACCTTCCCTGGTGTCGAGCGGAGACGATCAGCGCACCCAGGTCGTGGACCGCGCCCATGAAGATCGAGCCCAGGACGACCCACATCAGGGCCGGTACCCAGCCCCATATTACCGCTATCGCGGGCCCTACGATGGGCGCAGCGCCGGCGATGGAAGTGAAGTGATGCCCCAGGAGCACCTCCTTCTTCGTCGGGACGTAGTCCACCCCGTCCTCGAACTCGTGGGCCGGAGTTTTCCTGGACCTGTCGATGCCGAAGATCCGCTCGCTGATGAACGTGCCATAGAACCGATACGCCAGGATGTAACCTATGAAGGCCCCTATGGCTATCAGGAACGAGCTCATTCGTCATCCTCCCGTCTGGATTGATGACAGTAGATTCCACCCGCGTCTTCGTCGCAGGGCGACTTCCGGGTATCACCTCCCCGTGCTCCCGGTCTCCTAAAGTTGATAGTTTGCCATTGGATGTTGATTCTCCTTGTAAGGTGCTAAATCTATCAGGTCAAACCAACCTGGAACGTGCTTCCACGACGGAAGCGCATAGAGAGACCCGCGGGGGCCAACCATATCCCGGGAGGTGAAACACCACGTACCCCCGCCCTTCCCCCCGCTCCTGGAGGAAGACACGGCTCGCGGATAGAACCTAGAACCACCGGATCGGGGGGGAATCCGATGGACGAATCGCAGCTCAGACACTTGCTCGAACGGGTTCGCAGCGGCGATCTCGACGTGGACCGAGCGATGCAGCACCTGCTGGACCTCCCCTACAGCGAGCTGGGTTACGCAAAGCTCGACCACCACAGATCCCTGCGCACGGGGTTCCCCGAGGTGGTCTTCGCAGAGGGGAAGAGCACGGACCAGATCCTAGGGATACTGAACCGGTTGACGGTGGCCCACGAGACGACCGTCGTGACGAGGGCGTCGGAGGAGCTCTACAGGGCCGTGAAGGCCTGGGACGATCGAGCCCGCTACCACAGCCGGGCCAGGATAATCTCGATCCGCGCGGGGAACGAGCCGTCCCCGGGCGTACGCGGGCGGGTGACTGTGGTCACCGCGGGCACGGCCGACCTACCGGTCGCGGAGGAGGCCGCCGTGACGCTCGAGCTGATGGGGAGCCCCGTCGATCGCCTGTACGACGTGGGCGTCGCCGGCATACACAGGCTCTTCGGGAGCCTCCGCACGCTCCGCCGCTCGGTCGCGATAATCGCCGTCGCGGGGATGGAAGGCGCGCTGCCGAGCGTGATCGCCGGCCTCGTGGGGGTGCCCGTGATCGCGGTGCCCACGAGCATCGGCTACGGCGCGAGCCTCAACGGCTTCGCCGCCTTACTGACCATGCTCAACAGTTGCGCGCCGGGGCTCTCGGTCGTGAACGTAGACAACGGCTTTGGCGCCGCCTGCTCGGCCCACCTGATCAACCTCGAGAGACCGCCCGCTTCTCCCCGGCTCGAGAGATCGGGGGGGCCCGGGCGGACCAAGGGGCCGAAGGGGGACGACCGGCGATGAAGGTCGGGTATCTCGACTGCTTCTCGGGCATAAGCGGGGACATGCTGATGGGGGCGCTGGCCGATGCCGGAGCATCGACGAAGGGAATGCAGGACGCGGTCGCAGGACTGGGAGTGGCCGGCCTGCGCCTCGACTTCGAGAGGGTCGTGAAGTCGGGCATATCCGCCCTCAAGGCGGAGGTCGCGGTGGAGACCGACGAGACGCCGCCGCACCGCCTCCCCCAGGTGCTGGAGCTGATCGAGCGCAGCGAGCTCGGGCCCGCCGAGAAGGCGACGGCCGCGTCCGTGTTCCGGGCCCTCGCCCATGCCGAGGCCCGTGTGCACGGGACGGACGTCGAGAACGTGCACTTCCACGAGGTCGGGGCCTTCGACGCGGTGGCCGACGTCGTGGGGACCGTTGCAGGCTTCGCCGACCTTCGGCTGGACATGCTCTGGTGCTCCGCGGTGCCTGCGCCGTGCGGAGAGACCTCCACGGAGCACGGAACCCTGCCCCTGCCCGCGCCCGCCGCGCTGGAACTGCTCAGGGGCTTCGAGATCAGGCCGACGACGTGCCGTCGCGAGCTCGTAACGCCAACCGGCGCGGCCCTGGCTCGGACCCTCTCGGATCCGTCGGACGGATGGCCCTGTATGACCGTCGAGAGGATCGGGTACGGCGCCGGCGCAATGGACCTTGAGCACGCGAACGTCCTCCGCCTCGTCCTCGGGACTGCCCCGGACCCCGCCGCCGAGGGGTACTCCGGCCCGCCGCTGGTGATGGTGGAGACGAACGTGGACGACATGAACCCCGAGTGGATCGCGCACCTCGAGTCGAAACTCCTCGGTCTGGGCGCGCTCGACCTGGCGGTGGACCAGGTGCTGATGAAGAAGGGACGGCCCGGCCTGCGGTTGAGCGTCCTCGTCGACGAGGCGTCCCTCGCCGGCGTCGCCGAAGCGCTGTTCCGGGAGACGACCACCCTCGGCGTGCGCTTCCACCGCGTGGGCAGGCTCACCCTCCGTCGCGAAGTCAGGAGGGTCGAGACCGGGTTCGGCACCGTTGACGTGAAGGTCGGGTATCTGGACGGGGAACCGGTCAACGCAGCGCCAGAGTACGAGAGCTGCAGGAAAGTCGCCGAGGAGGCGGGCGTACCGTTGAAGCAGGTCTACCGAGAGGCCCTCGCGCGGTGCCGTGACGCGGCGTCGTAGTCAGACCGTCGCGTTCATGCTCCCGGTCCGATAGCCCTCGAGATCGAGGGCGACGAACCTGAAGCCGGCCCGCATCAGCCCCTCGACGAGCTCCTTCCGTCTGTCGAGCGCCCGGCCAAGCTCCGCCGTGTCGAGCTCAAGCCGGGCGACGGGGCCGTGGTGTCTGACCCTCACTGCGGAGAACCCGAGGGACCGGACGAAACGCTCGGCCCGGTCCACCTGCTCGAGCCTCTCCATCGTAATCTCGACGCCGAACGGGATCCGCGTGGCGAGACACGACTGGGGCACAAGGTCCGCCGCCTCCAGTCCGAACCGGCGCGACAGGACCCTTACATCCTTCCCCGTGAGCCCGGCCTCCCTCAGCGGGCTCCGCACCCCCATCTCCCTCAGGGCCCGCATCCCCGGACGATCCTTCGCGGAGTCGCTGGCGGTCGTGCCGTCGAGGATCGTCGCGCCCCGCGGAAGGTCGGGACAGCGCAGCGCGGCCGAGAAGAGGTGTCGCTTGCAGTGGTAGCAGCGGTCGGGCGGGTTGGAGACGAAGGCGGGGTCGTCGAGGAGCGCGGTCCTAACCACGTAGTGAGACGCTCCGCACGTAGACGCGAGCCTCCGGGCCCGGTCCAGCTCCTCGGCCGTATGCACCTCGGCCGCGATCGTCACCGCGACCGCTTCGCCGCGGATGTCCGAGACCGCCCTCAGCAGGAACGAGCTGTCGGCGCCCCCCGAGAGAGCCACTACGGGGTTGTGAAGGCCTTCGATGACGCGTTCCAGCTCATCCAACTTGGCGCGCAGCTCACGGTCCATCGCCG
>JALGWA010000130.1 GCA_025774425.1 bacterium | reverse complement strand
CTCGTATTGAAGGCCCCGACCGCGTAGCCCCCCTTGCGGGCCGCGGCCAGAATGTCCTTGGATGAAACCAGAGCCATCACTTGCCTCCGCTTCTAGCCGAAGAAGAGTTCGGCCAGCCTGTAAAGATCGTTGTCCACTTCCTTCATCTTCAGCGCCTCTTCCATGCTCACCGAGACTATCTTGTTTCCGCTCAAGGCGACCATCCTGCCGAACTCGCCCGCCTCGACGAGCTCGACCGCCTTGGCGCCGAAGCGTGTCGCCAGAACCCGATCGAAGGCCGTCGGCGTTCCACCACGCTGAACGTACCCGAGCACCGACACACGCGTCTCATAACCCGTTCTCTTCTCGATCTCCCGCCCGACCACGCTGCCGATGCCGCCGAGCCTGACGTGCCCGAACTCGTCGGGCGGCGCGTCCTGGACGACTATGCTGATCTCGTCGTCGCCCGAAGCCTTGAACTCGGCGCCTTCGGCCACCACGACTATACTGAAACTCTTGCCGCGCGCATGCCTCTTCCTTATGAGGTCACAGACTTTCTCGATCTCGAAGGGCTTCTCGGGCACCAGTATCACATCCGCGCCGCCGGCTATGCCCGCGTAGACGGCGATCCAGCCGGTATGCCGTCCCATGACCTCGACCACCATCACGCGGTGATGCGACTCGGCGGTAGTGTGCAGCCGGTCGATGGCCTCGGTCGCTATGTTGACGGCCGTGTCGAACCCGAAGGTGTAATCGGTGCCGCCGAGGTCGTTGTCGATGGTCTTGGGACAGCCGACCATGGGAAGGCCCATCTTGCTCAAACCGTACGCCACACCGATCGTGTCTTCCCCGCCGATGGCCACGGTCGCGTCTATGCCGAGCGTGCCGGCGTTGGCGATGATCTTCTCCTGCGCGCCCTCGGTCTTGAAGGGGTTTGTGCGGCTTGTGCCGAGTATCGTGCCGCCCTTCGGGAGGATTCCGGAAACGCTCTTGAGATCCAGCGGCATCACTTCCATGTGCAGGTAGCCGGCCCAACCGTTCTTTATGCCCACGACCTCCCACCCATACTCCATCTTCGCCTTCCTGACCACCGCCCTTATCACGGCGTTCAGGCCGGGGCAGTCCCCGCCCCCCGTGAGTACACCGATGCGCATATCTTCCCAACCTCCTTGGTGACTTGCGACTTAAAAGGATTGCAGGCTGTTACTGGAAATCTATTTGAGGGATCGGGCGGCTGTCAAGTCAATTTGGATTCGAGGGGGTCACGGGCTCATCGTAGAACCCGTCGAGCTGCTCCACGGCCTGCCTGGCGGCGGCCTGCTCGGCCTCCTTCTTGCTCCTGCCGAAGCCCTGCCCATAGGGCTTTTTCTTGATCAGGACGCTGACGTGGAACACCTTCTTGTGCTCGGGCCCGACTTTCTTCAGGGTCCTGTACTCGGGCAGTACCTTGAAGCGGGCCTGGGAAATCTCCTGCAACCTGCTCTTGTAGTCGACCTGGCGGTCCTCGGGCGACAACTCGCTGAGACAGGGGAAGACGTTGGTCTCGACGAACTTGTAGGCGGCCGAAAAGCCTCCGTCGAGATAGATCGCCCCGATGATCGCCTCGAGCGCGTCCGCGGAGAGCGCGGTCAACGCCCGCTCGTCCTTGTGGATCTCCTCGCGCGCATACAGAAGGAGGTCCAGCACGCCGATCTCCATTCCGATCTTGCCGAGCACGTTCTTGTTGACTATCCTCGACCTCGCCCGGGTGAGGCCGCCCTCGTCGGCCGTCTCCATCGCGCGGAACAGGTAGTCGCTCGCCACGAGGTCGAGCACGGCGTCCCCGAGGAACTCCAGACGTTCGTTCGACCGCCGCCCGGGCTCCTCACCGAGATACGACCTGTGGGTCAGCGCCGTGCGCAGCAGGTCCGGGTCGTAGAAGCGTACGCCGAACCGCTGGGCGAAGGTCGAGGCGGCGTCCCCGTCGCCCCCGGCGCCCCCCCGCCTCAAGGCCCCCCGAACAGCGTTGAGGAGCCGCTTCATGATCTTCCCCGCAAGATCACTCCCCGTATCTCTTGACCACGAGGGTCGCATTATGCCCGCCGAAACCGAAGGAGTTGGAGAGCGCGATGTGCACCTCCATGTCCCGGGCGCCCTCCGTGACATAGTCGAGGTCGCACTCCGGGTCCGGATTCGTCAGATTGATGGTCGGATGAATCCTGCCGTCCCGTATGGAGAGCACGCAGGCGATGAGTTCGACCGCCCCGGTTGCGCCGAGCAGGTGGCCGATCATCGACTTGGTCGAGCTGACTGCGACACCGGAAGCGGCATCGCCGAAGACCGCCTTTATGGCCGCGGTCTCCAGCTTGTCGTTGTGCGGCGTCGAGGTGCCGTGGGCGTTGATGTACGAGACATCGGCGGGCACTATGCCGCTGTCGGCCAGCGCCGCCTCCATCGACCGGGCGCCCCCTTCTCCCCCGGGTGCCGGCGCCGTCATGTGGTATGCATCGGCCGTCGCTCCGTATCCGGCCACCTCGGCCAGAATGCGCGCGTCTCTCTTCCTCGCATGTCCGAGCTCCTCGAACACCAACATGCCGGCGCCTTCGCCGATCACGAACCCGTCGCGCTCGGCATCGAAGGGCCTGCTGGCCGCCGGTGGATCGTCATTCCTCGTCGACAGGGCCTTCATGGAAGAGAAACCGGCGACCGTCATGGGGGTCACCGCCGCCTCGGCCCCGCCCGTGATGACGACGTCGGCGTCTCCCCCCTGGATGATCCTGAAGGAGGTCCCCATGGCATGCGCGGCCGAGGCGCAGGCCGACACGACCGCGAAATTCGGGCCCTTGAGCCCGTGGCGCATGGAGATCATCCCCGGAACCATGTCGATGATCATCATGGGTACGAAAAAGGGACTGACACGCGAAGGCCCTCTGCCGAGCAGCACCTGATGCTGCTTTTCGAATGTGGATATGCCGCCTGTGCCGGAGCCTATGACGCAGCCCACCCTGTCGCCGTCCACCTTGGACATGTCCAGGGAAGCATCCTTGATCGCCATGTCCGAAGCCGCTATGCCCATCTGGGTGCACCGGTCCATCCGTCTCGCTTCTTTCGGATCGACGAAGTCGGTCGGGTCGAAATCCCTGACTTCACCCGCGATGCGGCTCGCGAAACCTTCGGGGTCGAAGGCGCTTATCGTCTGAACGCCGGATCTGCCCTCGAGGCAGCTTCGCCAGAAGTCCTCCGCATTGAGCCCGATCGAAGTCACCGCGCCGAGCCCAGTGATCACTACTCTTCTTCTGTCCATGGTTCGGACTCCGTCTGTCGTCCCTGCAGTGCTCCTACTTCTCGGCCAGCTTCTTCTCAAGAAAGTCGACGGCATCCTGCACGGTCTGGATCTTCTCGGCCTCCTCGTCCTCGATACTGACGCCGAAAGCCTCCTCGAGCTCCATCACGAGCTCGACGGTATCCAGCGAGTCCGCGCCGAGGTCGTTGATAAACGAGGCTCCCGGGGTTACCTTGTCTTCACTCACCCCGAGCCTCTCCATGACGATCTCCTTGACCTTCTGCACTACTTCCGACATCGAAACACCTCCTTGGTGCTACATTACCATCCCGCCGTCCACCTTTATGACCTGGCCCGTAACGTAGCCGGCCGCGTCGGAAACAAGGAAAGCGACCAGCCGGGCCACATCGTCCACTTCTCCGAGCCTCTTCAAGGGTATCATGGAGATCAGGGCTTCCCTGGCCTCTTGCTGAAGGGAACGGGTCATCTCCGTGTCTATGAAACCCGGCGCGACGGCGTTGACCGTCACGCCTCTCGAGGCAAGCTCCTTGGCGAGCGACTTCGTCAGGCCGATCAGGCCGGCCTTCGAAGCCGAGTAATTGACCTGTCCGGCGTTCCCCATGATCCCCACGACCGACGAGACATTGAGGATCCTCCCCGAGCGCTGCCTCATGAAATGCCTGGCGACGGCCCGGCAGCAATTGAAGGCTCCCCTGAGGTTGACGTCGATGACCTTGGTCCACTCCTCGTCCGACATGCGCGCAATGAGATTGTCGCGGGTGATGCCCGCATTGTTGACGAGTATGTCACAGCCGCCGAGCCCCTCGAGCACCCTCTCGAACATCGCCGCGACATCCTCCGCACTCGAGACATCACAGGAGACCGCCACGGCCTTCCTGCCGGCCGCCTCGACCTCGCGGGCCACCGCGTCCGCCTCCTGGGCCAGCACATCGACGACGGCTACATCGGCGCCGAGCCCTGCGAGCTTCAGGCAGACGGCCCGCCCGATGCCCCGGCCCCCGCCCGTGACGATCGCCTTCTTCCCACCGAGATCGATCATGTCTTGACGCCTCCGAGGAACTCCTTCACCGTCTTCGCATCCGAACAGGACGTGCACGTGACGCCGCGGTCGATCCTCCGCAGCAAAGCGCAGAGCACGTTTCCCGGACCGACCTCGACGAAAGCCGCCACCCCGTCCCCTGTCATGAAGCGCATCGACCGGCTCCAGAGTACAGGACTGACCAGCTGCTTCGCAAGAAGATCCCTTATCTCGGCGGGGTCGGTGCTCGGCCGGGCCGTAACATTGCACACCACCGGCACCGACGCCGGCTTGAACTCCACTTCCTCGAGCATCGCCGAGAGGTCGCCGATAGAGCGTTCCATCAGCGGGGAATGGAAAGCGCCGCTGACGTTCAACTTGACCACGCGCTTGGCGCCGAGCGACGGCGCGACTTCTCCCGCCTTCTCCACGGCCGCGACATCACCGGACACGACCGTCTGGCCGGGCGAATTGTAGTTGGCCGCCGCTATCGTGCCGGCCTCCGAGGCGGCCTCGAGGAGCTCGGCCATCTTATCCTCCGGCATGCCTATTATCGCGGCCATCGAGCCGGGGTTCTCCTCGCCGCAGTTCTGCATCGCCTCCGCCCTGACCTTGACCAGCCTCAAGGCGTCCGCGAAGGACAGGACCCCTCCGGCGACGAGGGCGGAGTACTCCCCGACGCTGTGCCCGGCGACATAGTCCGGGACGTAACCTTCCGAGCTCAGGACCCTCCAGACGGCGGCGCTGTGTGTCACTATGGCCGGCTGCGTGTAACGCGTCTGTCTGAGCTTCTCCTCGGGGCCCTCGAAGCAGACCGACGCGATGTCGAAGCCGAGAACCTCATTGGCCTCTTCGAAGACCTCTCGCGCGACGTCGAAAGCGTCGCAGATGTCCTTCCCCATGCCGACCTGCTGGGAACCCTGCCCCGGGAACAATGCGCCGCGCTTATCCATTCGCAACCACCACCATGTCTACCACCTCATGAGTACACTGCCCCAAGTCAGCCCGGCGCCGAACGCGACAAGGTT
>JALGWA010000129.1 GCA_025774425.1 bacterium | reverse complement strand
GGGTCGGCGGAGTTCATCGTGGACACGGCGAGTTCGGACTCCCTGCTCGTCACGGTGACCGCGTATAATCACATTCCGTTCCAGACGCGCATAGGCGTCGTGACCGGGGGCGTTCATCTCGCCTGGAGCCGGTGCGACGTCCTGGACGGGGGCGACGGCATGGCCAATCCGGGCGAGACCGTCATCATCGACATCGTCGTCGGGAACACCGGCGGCGAAGGCGCCGAGGGGGTCTCGGGAGACCTCCGTTCGAACGACCCGCTCTGCGCGGTGACGGACAGCACGTCCTATTACGGCGCGATAGGAGCCGGGGAGGAGGCCGGTTCGGACGGCTTCGAGGTCTCGCTGGGCGGAGGCCTCGAGAACGGCGACGTCGTCGAGCTCGAGCTCGTGCTTGAAGATACGCTTCTCAATGAGTGGACCATGAAGGTCCCCCTCGTCATCGCGGCCCCGGTCCTCGAGGTCACATCCTACGGCATAAGCGAGATAGCGGGCGACGGGGACTTCATCATCGAGCCGGGCGAGGAGATACTGATCACGCTCGAGATCTCGAATGTCGGTCTCACTTACGCGTCGGCCACCGCCGCGGCGTCCACCGCCGACCCGTTCTTCACGGTCGCCGACTCGGTCACGGACGCCGGCACCATCGACGCCGGTTCTTCGGGCTTCACGATGCACACGCTGTCCGTCTCCGGCGGCGCCCCCGAGCCGTACGTGGGGGTCGTCATCGCCGACCTGGAGGCCCCGGGCGGCCCGGCGGTCACGTAAAGCATATACGTGAACGTCGGCGACCTGTGGTTCACCGATGACTGCGAGGCGGGGGACACGAATTGGACGCGCTCCGGCTCGCCGGACCTCTGGCACATCACATCGTACCGCGCGCACTCGGGTGCGCACTCCTGGTACTTCGGCGTCGATTCGACGCATGTCTACCCACGCAACGCCGACGCGGCCATAACGTCGGTGAGCTTGACGGCAGGGGAGGAGAACGAGCTCAGGTTCTGGTACTGGTATGACCTGACGACGTACGGCAGCGACGGCGTGTATGTGATACTGCATGCCGGCGGCGCCGCGGATACGGTCGAGTTCATCGGGTCGGGCGGGGCGCTCAACTATCCTCCCGAGGAACCGCTCAACATCTACTCCGGCTGGGTCGAGTGGAGCATGGATATCGCCGGCCTCGCGCCGGGCGATGCTTTCCAGGTGGAGTTCGCCTTCTCCAGCGACGGGGACGACGAGGCGGAGGGCGTCTATATCGACGACATCACGGTCCGGTCCAGGACGCCTGAGAAAACCGGCGTAGGCGACGTGGCCGGCCGGACGCCGGGCGATGTCGTCGCGCTTCTGCCCAACCCCGTGCGGGACGAGGTGAGGATACTGATGGCGCCCCATGCCGCCGCGCTCGTGCTCGGCATATATGATATCGAGGGCCGGCTCGTGAAAGAGCTCGCCGCGCCGGCGGGCGCCCGCTCCGTGTCTTGGAATCTCGAGGACGGAGGCGGAAGGCGTGTGGCTCCCGGGATTTACCTTGCAAGGATCAACGGTGACGCCTATTCTTCGACCGGCAAGATAGTAGTGCTTCGTTAGACCTGGAGACGAGTTGACGGCAAGGCGAAGAGGCATGGCGCGGTCCGCGGCGGCCGCGGCATTGCTCCTCGCGCTTCTCTCCGCCGGCCCGGCCGGCGCCGGGGACTTCCGTCTCCCCTTCCCGCGCTACAGGCTGCCCGACGTCGACGAGGTGCAGGCGGCCGGAGAGGATGCGGAGCCGGACATCGTCGTCGCGTCCGGGGCGCAAGGCGGGACGGAGGAGTCGGGTACGGCCGAGAAGGTGGTCGGGGGGATCATGTTCGGGAGCGGCGTGCTCCTCTGCTCCTGGGGTATAGTCGACTGGCAGACGTCCGAGTCGCAGTGCTGCCCCGCGCACAACACCGAGAACGTCGCCAAGATCGTCGTCGGGGTCGTGCTCATCAATGCCGGGCTCGTCTACCTGATCGCGGGCGGCCTGTAGCCGAGGGGTGCGCTGATGGGTGAAACCTCGGGGAGGGAAGCCGCGCTCGGCGTGGTGCTGGTGGCGTGCTGCATCCTCGCGCTGTTCATCCACGCGTATTCCTACAACTACGTCGTCGACGACGCCTACATATCCTACCGCTACGCCCGGAACCTCGTCGACGGCCGCGGGCTTGTCTTCAATCCCGGCGAGAGGGTGGAGGGCTACACCAACTTCCTGTGGGTGATTTTCGCGGCGCTCGGCATGCAGGCCGGCCTCGACCCAGTCCCGTTCTCCAAGGCGCTCTGCTTCGTCTTCTCGGCCCTCACGCTGCTCGCCGTATACCGTTACGCGGGGCCGGTGTTCGGCCTCAGGCGACCGCTGCGGCTGCTGGCCGTATCGCTCGCTGCGGCGAGCCCGGCGGTGGCGGTCTGGAGTCTCGCCGGCCTCGAGACGACCTTCTTCGCGTTTCTCGTGACCATGGCGGTGCTCGCCCATCTCAAGAGCACGCGCGCGGGGGAGGTGCCCATGGCGTCTGCGGTACTGCTGCTGGTCGCCTCGCTCACGCGCCCCGAGGGCTTGCTCTTCGCCGCGGTTCTCCTGGCCGACCTTCTCAGGCGGCGGCCGGGAGCGCGCGCCGTCGGGTCATGGCTCTTGCCCTTCGCGGCGGGTTACGTGCCGTATTTCGCGTGGCGGTATTCGTATTACGGCTACCTCTTCCCCAATACGTTCTACGCCAAGACGGGCGGCGGCCTCGGCCATGCGGTGCGCGGGCTCGACTACGTGGGGCGCCACCTGGCTTCGCCCGGCGCGTGGCTGTACGTCTTCGCGCCGGCCGCGCTGGTCCTCGAGCGCGGCAGATGGGGCCTCGTCGCCGCCGTCTGCGGCGTCTGGATCGGTTACGTGGTCCTCGTGGGCGGGGACGGCCTCGCGATGTACCGTTTCTTCGTGCCCGTCCTCCCGCTCCTGTTCCTGGCCGTCGCCGGGGGGGCGCAGGCATGCCTCGGGCGCCTGGCCGCATGGCGCGGCCCGGTTGCGGCGGGAGCCGTCCTCGGCGTCGTCGCCGCGGCCGGCGTCCTGGCGACCCTTTACCCCTCGGTGTCGAGCCCGGAGAGGGACTTCGTCATGGAGGACCGGACGCGGGTGCAAGGCAACTGGGTGCCCATAGGCAAGTGGCTCCGCGGTTACGCCCGGCCCGACGAGTCGATCGCCGTCACGGCGGCGGGGGCGCTGCCTTACTACTCCGGTCTCTACACGATCGACATGCTCGGGATCAACGACGTTCACATCGCCCATCGCCGCATGCCCGCGGGGCGGGTGGGAATCGCCGGTCACGACAAGTATGACATCGAGTACGTCCTCGGCAGGCGGCCTACGTATATCTTCCACTATCCCTTCTTCACGCGCCGCGCCGTCATAACGCGCGACCAGTTCGTGACCGAGTGGAACCCCGGTCTGCTCGACCTCTTCGAGTCGCAGGAATTCAAGCGCTTGTACGAGCCCGTGAGCGAGAGGTTCGGCAGGGTCTTCCTCAACTTTTTCCGGCTGAGGACGAACCGGCGGGCCGGCTAGAGCGTCTCGGCGAACCACCTGACGGTGGCGCCGATCACCTGCTCTTCCCAATGCCTCGTGCTGAAGGTATGGTCGGCGCCGTCGACCACGACGAGCAGGTTCCTGCCGCCGGCGTTCTTGTGCAGGAGCTGGCTGTTGATCAGCGAGACGGTCTGGTCCTCGCTTCCGTGGACGAGCAGCAGCGGGCCCCGGTATTCGGCTATGGCGCTGAGAGGGTCGTAGTACTTGATGCTTTCGAAGAAGGCCTTGCCGCGCCTGAAGGCGCCCATGTCGACGTAGCCCCTCTTCTCGACTGCCTCCCGGAAGTTCTGCGGGAGCCAGGCATAGGGGTCCTTGACGGTCTCGCCGCCCCTTTCGACGAGGTAGTCGGCGAAGGCCGTGGGCGCCCACAGCACGACGGACGCGGCCTCCGTCTCGACCGCTATGCACGCCGCCACGCATCCCCCGAGGCTGTGGCCGAGAAGGGCGATCTTCTCCCCGTCGATTTCCGGCATCCGCCGCACCGTCTCCACGGCCCTCAGCGCATCACTTATCTCGGTCTCGACGCTCGTGTCCTCGAAGTCACCCTCGCTCTCGCCTGAGCCCCTGAAGTCGAAGCGAAAGGCCGCCTTGCCGTTGCGCGCCAGCTCGCGCGCGGCCTTCACGTATATGAAATGCTCGCCGATCCGGTCGCCCGTGTAGCCGTGGAGGAAGACCACGCACGGCTTGGGGCCCTTGCCGTCAGGGATATGCAACATCCCGGTCAGCCTCATTCCCTCTTTCTCGAACTCGACGTATCTTTCTTCCAATCCGCCTCCTCCCCCTCAATTGTCCTTGACGTTCTGCGGGTTGTCCAGCAATTAGTTGACAGCGCCGCCGCGATCTGGGAGACTCCGGGTACCGGTCCTTCGTTCGGAGGTCACTTCGCAGT
The DNA here is from genome assembly GCA_025774425.1 of bacterium. GTDB lineage: Bacteria > Arandabacterota > Arandabacteria > Arandabacterales > JALGWA01 > JALGWA01. Next base: position 878 of record JALGWA010000129.1, on the reverse strand, counting down.
GAGAATCCTGGGTATTTCGGCGTCACGCCGCAAGTGGGGAAACAGCGAGTGCTCGACGCGGATGATCTTGAGCTCCGCCGCGGCCCACGGTGCGGAAACCGAGTTCCACCGGCTCGATGAGTTCGATCTCCAGCATTGCACCGGCTGCCTGAGATGCGTCTACAAGGGCCGCTGCCCGCTGGACGACGATCTCTATGCCCTGCTCGACCTGTGCGAAGGGGCCGATGCCCTCGTGCTCGCCGCTCCGGTGTACTTCCTCTGCATGAACTCGACCCTGGTCGCGCTCATGGACCGGCTTCTCACGACCGACGCTCTGCCCGTCGGCGGCGGGGAGCGGCGGGCGGTCACGGTGAACCTGCTGGGCAAGAGGGAATGGCGCGGCGTCGGCCGCTCCTATCTCAACATGACCGCGTGGCTGCTCGGCTTCGGAGTCGGGCAATGCCTCGATGTCGTCGCGGAGGGTCCCGGGGACGTCCTCATGCACGGCGTCAACTGCGAACGCCTGGAGAAGACCGGCGCGGCGCTCGCGGCGGGGACCGAGCTGCCCGTCGCGCGCGATCCCGGGCTGTGTCCCGGCTGCATGAGCGACTTCTTCCGCATCGAGCCGCCCGTCATCGTCTGCCCGGTATGCGGTTACCGGGGCGATCTCGGCGCCTACGTCGAGCGCGGCGTGTTCGAGGACGCAGGGTCGAAGCCGAGGATCGGCCGCGAGTGGCTCAAGTGGCACATAGACGACTGGCTGAGGCCGTCGGCCACGCGCTACATGAAACGGAGGCGCGAGGTGCTTCGCAGGATGCGCGACCTCAAGAACGCGAGTGCGCATGCCTAGGGAGGAGACGACTGGGATGATCAAGAAGATACTGGTTGCGTCGGACGGC
>JALGWA010000128.1 GCA_025774425.1 bacterium | reverse complement strand
ACCCAGAACATGTCGGTGAGGGAGTACACCGTCATGGCGGCGAAACCGATCATCGAGGGAATGCCCATGTAGAGCACATTCCCCAGTATGCTGCCTTTTGTCAGGTCCCTTCCCGTCTCAGGGCGATCCAAGACAGCCTCCCGCCCGGCCGCGTCACCGGCCCGCCGCCAGCTCGTCCACGTCGTGCGTGAACGGGTGCGGCTCGACCAGTCCGAACCTCAGCCCCAGCATTCCCCTTCCGCTGAGCACAGTGAGCGTCGCCTCGAGGTTCCCGGCCAGAACGTATGCGAGCTCGATGCCCGCGGACGGGCCGTACACGGCATTGCCCCTCATGATGACCCTGGAGTCGAACCAGTAAGCGCCGCAGACACCGATCAGGGGGCGCTGGACGCCCCCCGTGACCCAGACACCGCCTATGAAGGCCACGCCGTAAGTCCCCGGGGCCGGCACGCCCGGCGACGATGCGATCATGACGTCGACATATGTCTCGAGCACGAACTCTTCGCCGGCGGCATCGTCGGTATAGCCCGGGTAGATCGCCGTCCGGCCGCCCGTGAACGATACGCCGACCCCGACCCGCTCCCAGTACTTGGCATCGAGCGACAGGCCGGCGCCGGGAACGCCGTAGAGGCTGGTGAAGACGCTCTTGCCCGGCTGGGCCGCGTCGGGCACAGCCGCCCGCGGCGCGGAGGGGACGAGCAGGCCCGCGGCGAGCACGACCCCGGCCAGGAGCCCGAAATGATTCTCTTGCATAGGGTCCACTTTCAGGGGAAACCCGGACACCGTATCCTACCAGAAACTCCCGGGGAGACAACCCCCTAATCCACGGGATTGCCGGCGCCCGATGAGACCGAGGCGGGAGGGGCAGCGGAGGAGACCCGGGCATCAAGGCGCCGGAGCGCCCGGGCCAGGCGCCTAATCTGCATGCTCGACCTCAGGCGGAACCGCTTCCGCCCAACCCGAACGTATCCTCGAACACGTGCCTCTGTTCCTCGACGTCCGCCGACATCAGCTCGATCTCCGCCATGAAGGCCTCGCCGAGACCCTCGAGTATCCACTGGCTCGCCTCTTCGATCAGAGTCCCGGCGAAATCGGGAGGATCCTGCTCCGAGGCCCTTGCGAGTATGTCCGCCAGGTGAACGGTCTCGACGAGGTTCCTGATCGCGCCCTCCTCGTCGTGCACGCCCTCGGGCTCGTGATGCCATCTGATCGCGGCCGACAGGGTCTGGGGAAGCTTCCACCTCTCGGCCGCCCAGGCGCCTATTCTGGTATGGTCGAAGCCCAGCACCTGCTCTTCCACGCCCCGGAGCGCCTTGCCGCTCGTCGCGCTCTCCACGACGACCTTGCCGTAGTCGGCGGGCTTGAGCCTGAGGGCCACCGCCTTGCCTATGTCATGCACGAGCCCGGCGGTGAAAGCCTCTTCCTCGTCGGTGTTGCCGAATCTCGCGGCGATCGCCTTGGCCCACGCGGCCGTGGCGATGGTGTGGGTACACAGCAGGGCGTACTCCCTGCGCCCGCCGCCGAGGGAATTCATCAGGTCTGCGAAGGCTATGTTGACGACCTGGTTCTTTACGGCCTTCGCTCCGAGAATCGTAATCGCCAGCGGAACGGTCGAGATCCGCCTCGGCAGACCGTAATACGCGGAGTTGACCAGTCTCAGCACGCGGCTCGTCAGGCCCTCGTCGGACGAGAGCGCCTTGGCGACGTCCCTGAGGGGCGCGTCCTTGTCGGCGAGCATCCTGTTGACCACGGTGAGCACGGGCGGGAGGGTTGGCAGCGACTTCAACGCGCCGCCGTAGGCCTCGTCTATCTCATTCTCGGGCTCTCCGACGCCGGCGGACTTGGCGGGAATCTTGACGAAGCTCAACGCGCCCTTCTCGTGGGCTCTCACCAGTGCCTTGAGGACCATCCGGTCGAAGTTCTTGGACGGGTAACCCGTCAGTATGGATATGGCCTCGTCGTGCGACGATGCGGCGCGGAACGGGCGGTCGGACGTTATGGCGTCGAAGGCGTCGGCAAGGGAAATCACCCTTGCGAGGAGCGGGATCTCCTCCCCCTTGATCCCGAAGGGATACCCGGAGCCGTCGTAGTGCTCGTGATGGTAGAGCACCCCGGGCACCAGATCCTTGAGCCCGGCGCATGCATTCACAATCTCGGCGCCGATCAACGGGTGGCGCTTGATGCAATGGTATTCTTCCTTCGTCAGTTCTCCGGCCTTGAGGAGTATGCTGTCGGGTATGCCGACCTTGCCTATGTCGTGAAGCAGGCCGGCCAGCCGCATGGAGCTCCTGAGCTCCTGGTACACCGGGGAGTCATCCATCTTCTCCAACTCGTTGACGATGGCCATCGCTATCATCGAGACGCGGTCGGAATGGCCGCGGGTCTTGGGATCCCTGGCGTCGAGCGCGGCCGAGAGACCGTAGGCGAGGGAGCGCAGCCTCTCCTCGTTCTCGAACTCGTTGCCGATCTCGTTTATGACGCCGCCGACGACATGCCCGAGCACCTGCATCCTGCCGTCTTCGCGGGTGAAGAAGTCCTCGTCCCCGCCGTGGGCGGCGGCTATGATGCCGCTGACCTTATCGCCTACGATGATCGGCGCCACTACGGCCACAGGGGCCTGTGTGGCGACCGGGGCGTCGTCCGTCGTCGCCCGGTACTCGACCGCGGACACGGTGAATGTCTCGGGTGCCGTCTCTTCGAGAGCCGAGTCTATGGCCATGAGGAGCACGTGCTCCTCCTCGGCGGACGATATGCCGGCCGTGCCCGTCACAAAGGATTCCCCACCGGGCTCGGCGAAAAGCGCAACGAGCACCTGCTCGGCCGAGAGCCCGGCCCGTATCGCCGCGGCTATGTCGCCGAGGACCACCTTGACGAGGTTCTTGCCGTCCTCGGTTTCCACCCCATAGGGATCGCTCTCGAGCATGACCCCGTACCTCGCGAGCCGTCTCTTCATGAGATCGATGAACCTGGTCCCGTAGACGGGATCAAACAGGGTCTCGAGAATGCCGATCCTGTTACCGGTGCGCTCTGCCTTCATTTGAAACCCCCCGGTATTGCTTCCGTCATGTCCGCTTCCACATGCCTCGGGCGCCGAGCGTGTCTTCTATCGCGCTCACGACCGTCCCTCCGCCCTGTCCGCATGTCCGTTCTCTCTCTTCAGGGCGTTGCTTATGTATATCTCGACCCGCCGGTTCCTGCGCCGGGACTCGCGTGTCGTATTCGGCACGAGGGGCCTGGTATCGGCGACACCGTACGCGAAGAGCGAGTCCGGCGGCACGCCCTTCGCGCTCAGGTACTCGACGACGGAGATGGCCCGCGCGATCGACAGCTCCCAGTTCGACGGGAACTGCTCCGTCGATATGGGGAGGTCGCAGGTGTGCCCGACCACCGAGACCTTGCCGGGACGGATCTCGGCGATCTTGGCTACCACGTCGAGCACGGGCAGCACTTCGGGGTGGAGGTCCGCGCCCCCGCTCGGGAACATCAGCGCGTCCCAGATCCTGATCGACAGCCCGTCGGCGGTCTCGATCACCTCGAGGTCCTCGAAACCGGGCAATCCGGCTATCCGCTTGGCCTCCTGCACGGCCTCGCGGTATTCCTTCTCCTCGAGGCTCTCCTCGCGAAGCGCCTTGGCGAGGGTCTCCTCCGGCAAGACCCCGGAATGGCCCGTCAGCGCCATGTCCTCTCCCCCCGCGTGGGGGAAAAACGACAGGGCGCCCCGGACCGACCCTATGGCTTTCCTGAACCTGGGCTCCTTGAACGTCGACATCGTCACCATGACGATCATGAACGTGAGAAGGAGAATCATCAGGGCGGTGTACGACATCATGAAGGCGTCTTCGTCTTCCTCCTTCTTCTTCTTGGGGCCCGGCACGTCAGTAGCCAATCGGCGAACCTCCTTCGAGATCGAAGAGCACCTCAACCCGGCGGTTCTTAGCACGGTGCTCCTCGGTGTCGTTTTGCGCGATCGGACCGTATTCGCCCCTCGCGAGCGCGATGAACCGGGCATCGGGTCCGGCCCTGCTCTTTATCAGGCGCAGCACGTTGGTGGCCCTCCTCGCCGAGAGCTCCCAGTTGGAGGCGAACTCCGGGGTGTGGATCGGGAGGTCGCAGGTGTAGCCGGCGACCGTCACCGTCGCCTTTCCCTTGGACGACGCGTCGGCGATCGCCTCGAGAAGGTCGTAGGCGGACTTCTTGACCTCCGCGCTGCCCCTCTCGAACAGCAGTCTCGTCGATATCCTGAACTTGAAGCCCGACTTGGTCTCGACGAGCTCGACGTCCTGGACGCCTTCGTCCGTGCCGGTCGTGTCTATGACACCGAGCTCGCCGAGCCTCTTCCGGATCGCCGTGAGCCTCGCCTCCCGGCCGGAGAGGTCGGTGACGAAGAGCGGGAAGACGCCCTTGTGACCGCTGAACGGTCCCGCCCCCCCCCCGGCGACCACGCGATTGCCCATGCTGCCGGGTACGACCGCCAGCGCCCCCCTCACGGCCCCGATCGCCGTTTCCCAGTCGCCGGCCTCGAAAGAAGAAAAGGAATACACGAGGACGAAGAACGTGAAGAGCAACGTCACCATGTCACCGAAGGTGGTGAGCCAGCTCGCCCCCTCTTCCGGCGGCCGCTTGTCCCCGGCGGGCATTACTCAGCCCCCGCTTTTCCCGCCGTGACGGCTTCCCTCATCTTGGGCGCGAGGAACGACTTCAGCTTGCGCTCGACCACCCTGGGACTGTCGCCCGATTGTATGGAGCGGATGCCCTCTATGACGATCTCCTTGACCATGACCTCGTGCTCCGAGATCATCTCGAGCTTGCCGGCCAGCGGTATGCAGATGAGGTTGGCTATCAGCGTCCCGTAGAAGGTGGTGATCAGGGCGACCGCCATGCCGGGGCCGATGCTCGACGGGTCCTCGATGGACCTCAGCATCTGGATCAATCCGATCAGGGTTCCGAGCATGCCGAAGGCGGGCGCGAACTTGCCCATGGCCTTGAACATGCCCTGCCCCCGCCGGTGTCTCTCCATCAGGAAGTTGAGTTCCATCCTCAGCATGGAGGCGACGAGGTCGGGGTCGATGCCGTCGATCGCAAGCTCGAGGCCGCCCTTCAGGAAGTCGTCGTCCACTTTCTTGAGATCCTTCTCGAGCGCGAGCAGTCCCTCGCGCCTCGCCTTCTCAGCGAAACTGACGAGGGTCTTGATGGTCTGCTCGGGCGAGTCCATCTTGTGCAGGAAAGCGCTCTTGGTGACCATCATGACCCTGAAGGTGTCGCCGAGCGGGTAGTTGATCAGGGTCGCGGCGAGAGTGCCTCCGGCCGTGATCATGAGCGAGGGGATGTTTATGAAGATGCCGAGGCCCCCG
>JALGWA010000127.1 GCA_025774425.1 bacterium | reverse complement strand
GCATGGCCGCTCCTGACGGGGTTGGTGCTGGCGTACTTCATTGCAGCATGGGCGCTGATTACGGGTATCTTGCGGATCTATGGGGCCATCCGGCTGCGCAAGGAGATCCAGGGCGAGTGGCTGCTGATCGTCAGCGGCGTGATAAGCGTGCTCTTCGGCATTCTGGTGTTCGCGCGCCCGCTGGCCGGAGCCCTGGCCATCACCTGGATCATCGGCGTATACGCCATCCTCTTCGGCATCCTGGCGATCGTGCTCTCCTTCCGCGTGAAGGGTTGGCAGGCGGGAGCCGGACCGGCGGCGACCTAGTCAGGCCCGGGGGGCGGGGCGTGGTTGTGCATTTTGAGCTCTGACCCCATGTGGGGTCTTGATTGCATTGGTGAAGGCCCAGAGGGCCAGCACTCCCAGCGCGAAGAGGACGGCCGTGGACGTCCCCGCGTACCACGCCGATGAGTCGAGCGTTATGGGGAAGTTGTCCAGCCTCACGAAGAAGAAGAACATGGCGACGGTGGCGAGCAAGCCCATCCTGACGAATATGAAGGCCGTCCCCAGCACCGTGGCTATCCAGCCCAGCGCGGTCATCACCCTCACCGCCGGGGCCTGGTCGGAAGACGCGAGTATGGTGAGCACGGGAATGAGGATGATGATGACGGCGAGCACGGCCACCGCCACCGCGCGCCGGCGCAGGAGCATCCTGAGGACGACGAGGCCGATCACCCCCACCATGGGTATGATCATGAACGACGGCGAGAAGAACTCGGCTATGGCCGGCCCGATGCCGTTCAGGGTGTCCAGCATTATGTTGGCGGGCCTTCCCGGTGCGGCCCCGAGCCACCGGGGGACCAGGTAGGCGAATTGCCACAGGATCTTGAGGGCGACGCCGGCCGCCGCTCCGACGAGTACGTCCCGCCCGACGACCGGGTCGCCGTACCTGCCGCCGACCACTCTCGCCCAGGAGATGAGACCGTCCGGCCAGTACTTTCTCATGTAGGGCTCGAGGGCGAGATACGCCGCCCCGAAGTAGATCGCGGCGAACATGGAAGTCGCGAGGCTGAAGATGAAGAGCTGGATCTCCCCGGACGGGTCGGTCGTGTGGTGTGCTCCGAACAGCCAGTCGATCATCAGCATCGGCAGCAGGAAGAGCCCGAAGCGATACGCCCCCCGCCGGTCGCCCCGTCCCGCCCTGAGCTGCGCCCGCGCCATGAGAGCTATGGGCAGCAACATGAGAAGCAGAGCCCCGATGCCGAAGATCCAGCCGATGACCGTCCCGGCCGTCGTGCCGGCGCCGCCGGTCCCGCGCCTGCCGCCGGGAATCGTTTGTCCGACGGCCGCCCCGGAGTCGGCTGGGCCGTAGTCCATCGCGACCTGGAAGAAGACGGGCAGGCCACGATAGGCGGCGGCCAGGACGGAGATGCTGTCACCTGAGCCCTCCGAGTAGCGGCCTTCCCAGGCGACCATCTCGTCGGCCAGCACGTGGAACCGCAGCCGCGGCGCCCCCAGGGGGTTGTCCGTGTCCACGAGGTCCCAGTCTCCCTGCTCCACGCGCTCGAGCGAGGTCGTGTCGAGTTCCGCCGCGGCGAAGAGGCCGGACCAGTCCGCCGGCGTGCCCCTCGCGTAGGCGTCGGCTTCGAGGGGCCGCACGACCTGGAGCTTTATCAGCCGCCCGTAGGCGTCCATTCTCACCTCGGCCATGCCCGGAGACAGCGGGGGCGGGTCGTCCATGGTCACGCGCCCGAGCATCATGGACCTGGGGATGAGGGGCCACGGGCTCTCGCGGTACCAGAAGTGATAGACCCTGCGCCTGTCAGCGCTGAGGCCGTCCCAGCGGCGGGGCGTCGCGTCGGAGCGTTCGATGTGGCGCAATACCCGTGCGTTGACGAGGTAGCCGTGGGCCTCGTCGGCGGGTTGTCGCTCGAGCCCGATGTCGGCCAGGACCTTTCTCGCCTGCCGCGTCAAGTGCACCGGGGGGTCGGGAAGCGGCGCCAGGCGGAACAGGCTCGTCCTGTTGTTGAGAAGGGCGATGACGATGAAGCCGATGATGACGACGCCGAGGAGCGCGGACCCCGCCGCGGGCGCCAGGCCGCGCCTGCCTCCGGCTGCGGCCACCATCTCGACGGACGGCGTCTCGCCCGCGGCCATCGCCGCCGCCAGCGGGTCGATGCCCGGCAGGGCCGCGGCCACGGCGCGGGCGGAAACCGGTCTCCTGGCCGGGTCGCGCTCGAGGCACCACATGACGACATCGTTCACGGCGGGGTCGAGATCGCCCGCGTAGTCCATCGGGGGCGGGGGCGGGCCGGCCGCCTGCAGGTCGCGGAGTCCAGCGAGGGTCCGCGCCTCGTGAGGCTTGCGTCCCGTGAGAATCTCGTACATGACGAGCCCGAGTGAATAGACGTCGCTGCGCATGGTGGCGCCCTGGCCGGCGAGCTGCTCCGGGGCCATGTATCCGATGGTGCCGGCGAAGCCGTCGGCCCCCTGTATCTCTTCCACGAATCCGGCGAGGCCGAAGTCCATGATGCGCACGTGCCCGCGCCCGTCGATCATGACGTTCGACGGCTTGAGATCGCGGTGCAGCACGCCGAGATCATGCGCGGCGGCGAGTCCGGCGGCGAGCTGGCGTATCATGTCGAGGGCCTTCTCGCTCGAGACCCTGCCGATGCGCCTCAGGAGGGATGCGAGGTCTTCCCCGTCGACGTACTCCATGGAAACGAAGTACTGGCCCTCGACTTCGCCGATGTCGTAGACCCGGCAGATGTTGGGATGGGAGATCTGGCGCGCCACGCGCACCTCGTTGCGGAGCAGCATGAGGGCGGCTTCGTCTCCAACGAGGCGCGTCGGCAGGAGCTTGAGCGCGACCGTCTGGCCGAGCTCCAGGTCGTCGGCCTGGTAGACCTCCCCCATGGCGCCCTTGCCCAGAAGGCCGACTATGCGGTAGCGCTTTCCGAAGGATGTGCCGGGCAGGAAGCGCCCGTGCCGGCTGCTGGAGAGTTGCTCCGGCGGGAGCCCCGCCGACGGCGTCATGGGCGTCGTCTCCTCCAGCGGCCTGTCTTGTCGATGCTCGTCCTCGGGCCTGTCTTTCCGCAATGGAGCCTCCCGGCCGTGGTCTCGGTCCGTACATCTTATACCACGCGCCCCGCCGCCGTCAACGAGGGCCCCACGGAGTGATTGCGCGGGTCGGGGGCTTGGGTTACCATACGGGCGGCGGGAAGAGCGCCGTCGAGTGAATCAAACGCCGTTCCGCTGCGTATTATACATGAGGAGGCCCGACCGGGACGCGATGAACGCGCCGCGGCACCGAATGGAGGTAGAACATGATAGGACTCGTGGTCGTACTGGCGATTCTGGCGATTGTCGTGCTCTTCATCGTGGGTTTGTACAATTCGCTCGTCCGGCTCCGCAGGAGATGCGACAACGCCTGGTCGCAGATCGACGTCCAGCTCAAGAGGCGCTACGACCTGATCCCGAATCTCGTCGAGACGGCCAAGGGGTACCTGAAGCACGAGAGGGAAGTGCTCGAGAACGTCACCAAGGCCCGCCAGCAGGCCATCGACGCATCGGGCGTGAAGGACAAGGCCCAGGCCGAGAACTTCCTGACGAGCACGCTCCGCTCGCTCTTCGCGGTGGTGGAGAACTACCCGGAGCTCAAGGCCAACGAGAACATGCTGGCGCTTCACGAGGAGGTTACATCCACCGAGAACAAGATTTCGTTCGCGCGCCAGCACTACAATGATTCGGTGATGAAGTACAACGTCAAGATAGAGACCGTGCCTTCCAATGTCATCGCGTCGATGTTCGGGTTTGCGCCGCGCGAGTTCTTCGAGATCGAGGAGGGCGCCGAGAGGCAGGCCCCGAAGGTCGACTTCTCTTGAGGAACGCGGCGATGGGAGCCGGGATGTACGAAGAGATAAGCGCGAACAAGCGGAACTCGTGGCTCCTCGTCGCCGCCGTGACGGCCGTGCTGGTGGTCCTCGGCTATCTCGCCGGCGAGTACTGGGGCAACGGCTACGTCGGCGTGGCGCTGGCGGCCGCGATCGCCCTCGTGATGTCCCTCTCGGCCTACTACAGCGGGGACAGGATGGTGCTCTCCATGAGCAGGGCCCGCCGCATAGAGAAGCGGGACTACCCGCAGCTCTTCAATGTCGTCGAGGAACTGGCTATAGCGGGCGGCCTGCCCGTGCCGGCCATCTACGTCATCGACGACTCGGCCCCCAACGCCTTCGCGACGGGCAGGGATCCCGAGCACGCCTCGGTGGCGATCACGACGGGGCTGCTCGAGAAGCTCACGAGGGACGAGCTGCAGGGCGTCATGGCCCACGAGCTCTCGCATGTCGGCAACCGCGACATCCTCTTCGCGACCATGGTCGGCATCATGGTCGGCTCGATAGTGCTGATCGCGGATTTCCTGCTCAGGAGCTTCATCTGGGGCGGCGGCAGGAGAAGATCGAGGAGCAGCAACAGGGGAGGAGGCGGGGCGCTGCTGGTGCTCGTAGCCCTCGTCTTCGCCATCCTCGCGCCCCTCTTCGCCAAGCTGCTCCAGCTGGCCGTCTCGCGCCAGCGCGAGTATCTCGCCGACGCCTCGGCGGCCAAGCTCACCCGCTACCCGGAGGGCCTGGCCTCGGCGCTGGAGAAGATAGCCGGCGACCGCGAAGTCCTCGAGGTGGCGAACAGGGCGACCCAGCACCTGTACATAGTCAATCCCATCAAGCCGTTCGAGAAGCGCGCCAAGTCGCTCTTCAGCACGCACCCGCCCATAGAAGAGCGCGTTGCCCGCCTCCGGGCGATGAAATAGAGGGCACTCTCCGCGGTTTTCTGCTTGAAGGCTTGACGCCCGGCGGCGGTGCGGTCATAGTCGGGTGGCCGGGGAAACACTCCGCGCGGCGATTACGCACATCGCGAAGGAGGGTGAAAGTGAGAAAGTCTCTGGTTCCTGTGGCTGCCGCTCTGGTGCTCTGGGCCGGTTGCGGTGGGGACACCGGGCCCGCCACGCCCCCGGCCGTTCCCACCGGGCTGTCGGCGCGCGGTTCCCTCGGGGAGATAGAATTAGCGTGGGATGCATCGTCAGGGGGGGGCCTGAGAGGCTACAACGTCTACCGCGGCAGCGACAGCACCGACTTCGCGAGGATCAATGCCGACCCCGTGACCGGCCTGGCGTACCGGGACAGCGGCGTCGACGACGGCGTGTACTACTACTATAAGATCACCGCCGTGGGCGACGCCGAATCCGGTTTCTCGGGCATGGTCAAGCAGATGCACGGCACGCGCCTGCTCGCGGGCTATGACTCGGGTTGCGTCCTCGAGCCGGGCGCCTTGAATCCCTATGTGGCGGAGGACTCGGTGGGCATAGCCGGAGGCGATCT
>JALGWA010000126.1 GCA_025774425.1 bacterium | reverse complement strand
TCGATCTTGTCCCGTACGCCGTCGAAGAGCACCTTCTCGCCGTCGGCGTTGCAGAAGACGATGGTGACTATGCCGGCGTCGATGTAGCGCCTCAGCTCCGCGGCGTTCCCCAGCGTGCTGCCGCCGTCATGCTGAATCACGGTGCCGTGTTCGGTGTCGAGAACGTCCCAGCCGCAGGCGTAATCGTTGAGCTCGGGCGTGTAGAGCTCGGCCTTGGCTTCGGCCGAAAGGATGTCGTCGCCGGCAAGGGCGAGGTGCCACTTGTACATGTCGCCGGTGGTCGAGAGTATGCCGCCGTTTCCGATGAGATTCCAGTAGGGATAGTCCTTCTCCAGCGGCGTCCCGTTGTCGGTCCCGCCGACATACCAGTGCGCCACGACTTTCTCGTCCCAGTCGGGGAGGCGGTAGCCCGTGAACCTCATCCCGGCGGGTTTGAACAGGTGCTCGTTCAGGAATTCCTCGTATGGCTGTCCCGAGACTATCTCGACCACGGCGGCCAGAAGCGTGTAGCCGGCGTTGGAGTACTGGAAACGCTCACCGGGCGCGGACTCGAGCGGCGCCGCGAGTATCTTCTTCACGGTCTCGTCGCGATGCGCCGCCGCGTAGTCGTCGCCGACCGAAGGGACCACCCCGGCGGTGTGCGTCAGCAGATGGTGGAGAGTGATGCCGGTCTTGTCCTGCGGCACGCCGTCGAGGTACTTGCCTATGCCGTCCGCAGTGTCGAGTTTCCCCAGCATCTCGAGCTTCATTATCGCGGCGGCGGTGAACTGCTTGGTGATCGAGCCCGTGCCGAACACCGTCTCCGATGTGTTCTCGATCCCCTCCGACCTTATGGCCAGGCCGTATCCCTTGTTGAGAACGACCTGCCCGTCCCGCGCCACCAGCACCGCCCCGGAAAAGCCGAACGGCTCGATCCCGGTAAGGTATCGATCGAGCCTCCCGCCCAGGTTGCCCTGCGCGACCTGCTCGACCCCTCCGCCTGCGGCCACACCCGGCAGCAGACACAGGCACAACGATACGATTATGACTTCTTTCGGAAACCTCGGCATATCTTCGCCCCCGCTGACACTGTGCATACCTCGCGCGTGGAGTCTGCGGCGCCGGTCCGGGGAACCAGGCGTCCCCCGGCCCGACCGCCGTTGATCGGCAAGGTAGTAATAACAGACTTGAGCGGGCGCGTAAAGCCGATATTCGTGCTGTCCGCGCGACGGCGGCCGCCACCCAGGGCCGGAAGCCCTATATGCCGCTGAAGCTGATGCCCGTGAACAACATGCAAGGCGTGCGCGTCGACGAGTAGGGATACGGGTCGTTGCCCACGGCGACGAGCCGCTTCAGGACGTCCATCCCGTTGCCCGCGATGTTCATCTCGTTGACGGCATGGACGACCTTGCCGCCCTCGATGAGCTGGCCCACGATTCCGATCGAAAAGTCCCCTGTCACCGGGTTGGAGTTGCCGCCGATGAAGCCCGTGACCAGTATGCCCCTCTGGACTTCCGCGATGAGTTCGTCCCCGGACTTGTCCCCGCCGGCCAGCACGAGATTCGACGTCTGCCCGCCGTTGGGCTCCCAGCCGAGCTTCCTCCCGTAATAGTTGTCCACGAAGTATGTCTTGAGCACGCCGCCTTCCAGCACCACCCTCTTCCTGGCGGCGATGCCGTCGCCGTCGTAACGGCGGGAGCCCAGCCCCCTCCTGAGCGTCGGATCGTCGATGACGGTCAGGACCTCGGACGCGATCTTCTCTCCGAGCTTCCCATCGAGGAAGGAGCTCTTTTGCTGTATCGCCTGGGCCGTATAGGCGTATCCGAACAAGCCGAGGAAGCGGCCGCCGACGCGGTTCTCCAGCAGCATGTCGTACTTGCCCGATTCCAGTTTCCGCTGCCCGATCTTGCGCACCGCGCGCGCCGCCGCCCACTTGCCCAGGTCCTCGGCGCCCGGAAGGTCGTCGAGGAACCTCGTGCTCGCCCAGAAGTAATCCGACGGGCGGCCCTCGTCGCCGTCCCGCACCGTTACTTCCGCGCCGGCCCCGAAGCGCGTGCCCTCGGCTTCGCCCTCGAAGCCGTTGCTGTTGACCATGCAGGTCCGGGTATGGGTATCCTCGTACCACGAAGTCACCGAGATGATCGCGTCGCTCTGCTCCACGGCCGCGGCTTCTATCTCGCCGGCCATCCTTACGCGCCCCGAGGACTCGATCCCGTGATAGGCGGGATCGTTGATCTCGAGGTCCGGGCCCCCGTCCGCGGGGTAGTACTTGGGATCCGCAAGCGACCTGTACTCGTCCTCCGCCAGGTACTTCGTCGCCGCGACGGCCTCGTCCACGAACTTCTCCAGCGACTCCCGCCGCAGGTCATTGGTCGAATGCGACGAGTACCGCCGATCCGCATAGATGTCGATGTTGAGGCTGTTCCGCGTCGACTCCTTGAGCTGCTCAAGCCTCCGGTCGCGGTACTCGATCGAGACTTCCCTCTGGTTGAAAATCCTCACGGAGGCCTGGTCCGCGCCGTGTTTCAGCGCATAGTCCATGGCCCATTTCGCCAACTCGAGTCGTTCCTCTTGGTTCATGTCGTTTTCCTCACATCAGGGGCTTCTTCGCGTGCATCACAGGCCTCCGTCAACCGGCCGACCCGACCGTGATCTTCTTGACCTTCGCCGTCGGGAGCCCCAGCGACACGGGCACGAACTGCCCGCCCTTGCCGCAGCTGCCGCCGCCGTCGGCCAGCCTCAGGTCGTCGCCGACCATGACGATGTCCCGGAGCACCTCCGGGCCGTTGCCGATGATGTTGATGTCCTTGACCGGCGCGGTCAGCCTGCCGCCCTCTATCATCCTCCCGGACTTCACGTAGAAGGTGAAATCACCGGCGCCGATGTAGACCTGCCCGTTGCTGAAGGACTCGCAGTAAAGGCCCTTGTCGACACTCGCTATGATCTCCTCCCTCGCGTGGGGGCCGTCGGCCATGTAAGTGCATCTCATCCTCGGCTGATTCGGGAACCTGAAGGACTGCCTGCGCCCGCTGCCGGTCGATTCGACGCCGTAGTGGTCCGCGCTGATCCTGTCGTGGAGGTAGCTCCTGAGGACGCCGTTCTCGACGAGCAGCGTCCGCTCGGTGTCGTTCGCCTCGTCATCGACATTGAGCGCTCCCCTTGCGTTCACGCATGTGCCGTCGTCGATGATGGTCACGAAATCCTCTGCGACCCGTTCGCCGATCTTGTCCGAGAAGATCGAGATGCCCTTGCGGTTGAAGTCGGCCTCCATGCCGTGGCCGATCGCTTCGTGCAGCAGGATCCCCGAGCTTCCCGCGGCCAGCACCACGGGCATCTCGCCCGGCTCGGGGGTCACGGCCTCGAACATCTCCAGGGTGCGCCTCACGGCCGTCTTTATGAGATCGTCCTTGCGCTCCGGTGTGAAATACTCCCGGCCGACCCGCCCGCCGATCGCATGGCCGTTCTGCTCGCGGCGCCCGTTCCTCTCGGCCGTCGTGTTCAGGTAGATCTGGCCGATGGGGCTGTAGTCGTAGACGATGCGCCCGTCCGAGGTCGCTATCAGGATGTACGAGTACTTCGTGACGTACCAGATCCGCGTCTTGATCAGCGCCGGGTCGAGCGCCAGCGCCTCCGAATCGATCTGCTGGAGATAGGACACCTTGCGGTCGATGCCGGTGTTCTCCCAGGACTCCTCAACCGGATAGTAGTCCGGGGTCTTGTGGAGCTTGAGGTGCACCGGCCCCCCGCCGGCGCCGGAACTCGCTATGTTGGCCGCCGTGCCCGCGGCGAGCTTCATGGCCTCCTCGGTGACCTCCTCGGTGAACGAGTAACCGGTCTGGTCCCCTTTGAGGGTCCTGATGCCGACGCCGAAATCAATGTCGCTGTATGCACGGTTGACCGCGTTGTCCTCGAGCCCCACGTAGCTCGTCACGCTGTGCTCGAAGTACACGTCACAGTAGTCGCCGCCGCGCGACATCGCCTCCGACATGGTTCTCTCGATTATCCCCTCATCGACGCCGAAGTGGGCGTAGTAGTCCTTCAATGTCATGTCATCTCCCGCCGGCGCGGCAAAGACCCTGCTCACACCCGGCCCGAGGAACTGCGGAATGACCACCGCAGCCACAACACCAGTGGAAGACTTCTTCAGGAAGTCTCTCCTTGTGATCTTCGCTTTCATAGCCTCCTCCCCGCCCGGGAAGGTTTCCCCCCGGACAGACGCACGTGCGCCGAGGCGCATGTACCCGATGATCGTCTTCTCATACGTAATCCTCGCCGACTGGATTTACCGCTACAGGGGAGGTAATGGGCCGGCACGGCTTCAGCCGCCACAACCCCACTCTACCCGAATCCCGGGCTCACGTCCACACCAAAACACATGTCTTCCGAGCGAACGCCGTGCTCGGGGCCCGCGGCCGTTGGACTCTTCCCCGCGCCGGGTCACGCGCGCACGACTATCCTCGCGGCGTCCGCCGCGCTCGGGGCGGCGTTCACGGTCCCCACCGCGGCGGCGGCAACACCCCGCCGCCCGAGCAGGTCGATGAGGTCGTCGGCGCGGTCCCCGGGAAGAGAGACGAGGAGCCCGCCCGAGGTCTGTGCGTCGTTGAGCAACAAGCGTGCGGTCTCGGGCACATCGTCCCCGAATTCGACATGCGGCGACGTGTGGTCGAAGTTGCTGCGGGTCCCGCCCGGGACGACTCCGGCCGCGGCGAGCTCGACCGCGCCGGGAAGCAAGGGGACCCTGTGCGCCGCTATCGCCGCGGAAGTCCCCGAAGCGGACATCATCTCGAGGAGATGGCCCATCAGGCCGAAACCGGTCACGTCCGTGCAGGCGTTCGCACCGACCTCGAGCATCGCCTGCGCCGCCTCGCGGTTGAGGGCGGCCATGACGCGGACGAGCGTCGCGGCGCGGTCGGCGTCCAGGAGGCCGCGCTTGAGCGCGGTCGCCAGGACCCCGGTCCCCAGGGGCTTGGTCAGCACGAGCGCGTCGCCGGGTCTGGCGCCGTGATTGGTGAGGACCGCGGCCGGGCTGACGACGCCCGTCACGGCCAGCCCGAACTTGGGCTCGGTGTCCTCGACGGTGTGGCCGCCTATGACGGAGATCCCCGCCTCCGCGGCCTTGTCATGCGCTCCCTTGAGTATGCTCTCGAGCACGCCGAGCGGGAGGCGGCCGGACGGGAAGCCGACCACGGCCAGCGCGAAGAGCGGTCTCGCTCCCATGGCGTATATGTCGCTCAGCGAGTTCGCCGCCGCGACGGCGCCGAAATCGTAGGGGTCGTCCACGACCGGCGTGAAGAAGTCCACGGTCTGGACAATCGCGGTGTCGTCGTCGATGCGGTAGACGGCGGCATCGTCGGCCGTGTCAGCCCCGACGAGGATGTTCTCGTCTACCGG
>JALGWA010000125.1 GCA_025774425.1 bacterium | reverse complement strand
CATGGCGGCCGTCGCGTAGAGGGGCATGGGCCTCTTCCAGAACCCGCCGCGATCCCCGGCCGCCCCCCTCCTCCGGTAGGAGTCCGCATACGACGACAGCACCGATCGTTTGACGCCGGCGCCGGGTTCGCGCCTGTAACGCCTGAGTTCGGCTTCGATATCGATGTCCTTGTTCATTCTTCGCCTCTCTTTCCACCCTGTCCCTGTGTCTCCAGTCCGATCTTCTCTCTCAATATCCTGACCGCGCTGTGCATCCTGCTCCTCGCTGTTCCCTCGGGAATCCCAAGCACCTCTCCTATTCCACCGTAAGGCATCCCGGACCCTATCCTGAGGGAGACGACGTCGAGGAGATGCTCCGGCAGACGGCTCGCCAGCCGCATCAGCGCCTTCGCGACGATCTCCTCCGGGAGGGTCTTGACCGCGTTTCCGGCGGCCGCAACGTTCCGCATCTCGTCGGTATCGACGAACACGACAGTCCGTCGCCCGCGGACATGGTTGCGCCCCACGTTCAGCGCTATGGTGTAGAGCCAGTGCGCGAACGGACGGATCGGGACATATGAAGGAAGCCCGTTTATCACCCGCAGGAACACCTCCTGAGTGAGATCGTCCAGCACATCCTCGTCGGGTCCGGCGAACGAGGCAAGCGCCCTCCCGACTCCCGACGCGTGCCGGTCGTAGATTTCCTCGAACGCGCGGATGTCCCCGTCATTCGCCAGACGGGCCAGCTCGGCGTCGCTCAGACCGGCCAGTTCATCGTTCACTGTCTCTCCAAGGACCTTATCTTCTGCTCCGCCCCTGTCATCTTGTGGAACGTCGCTATCTCCAGCGCCTTGCCAAGGAGGTCGCGCCTCGTCTCCGGGCGGATGTCGTCCCGTTGGGCCGTCTTTGTCATGCAGGCCACGTAGTTCTCCATCAGGCCTGAGACGCTCGGCGCCAGATCCCAGGCGAAATTCCAGTCGGTCGCCGAGTCCAGCCGGTACTCCCCGAGAAACAGGCGGGCCGACTCGGCGCCCGTGAGCCCCCGCCCGCAGGCACGCCGGTTGACCCCCTCGACGACCGGCTCCGAAGGCAACGTCAGCTTGATCCCCTCGGGGCCGCCGAAGGCCTGGTCGAGGTTGACGGTCGCGGCGATGTACACCGGAACCTTGTGCTCTTCGACCATACGCCTGATCAGCGTATTCGAGAGGACCTGCCCTTCCTCGGGTTCCAGCGCACCCCCGGGCGCCACGGAAGGGTATCGCTCGAACACGGCCTTGGCGTACGCCTTCAAGTTCAGCAGGCTCCGATTGATCACCGCGACGTCCTTCCGGAACTCCATCCCCGCCTGCAGCGCCAGCGGAGGAAAGGTATCATTGTCACCGTTGGTTATCAACACGGCGCCCTCCGGAAGTCCGACGAGCATGTTGTAGGCGTAGTCCTGAAGCGGCTGGGAGATCGTTCTCTGCTCGAAAATCGTTCTCAGCACCCGGTCGGACTCCTCCAGGTCGCCGCGCCTCAGGTAGATCGTCGCCAGCATGACCAGGCCGTCTTCATGGTCGGGGGCTACTTCCATGCAGTGCTTGAGGAGCGTGAGCGCCATGTCCTCGTCGTCTTCGTAGACGGTCAGCATCTTCGCCATGAAGGCGAGCGCCTCCGGGTCGTCGCCGTCCGCCATGACGGCCCGCCTGCCCGCGAAAAGCGCCGCATCCCGCTGCCCGGCGTAATCATAGGCCATGCCGAGATTGACCAGGGCGTCCGCGGTTTCGCCTTTCTTCTCTATGTACTCCTTCCACTCTTTCGCCAGCTTGGCATACGAGGCCTTGTCAAGCACCCTCTCGGTGATCTTCGGCACCGCCTGGGGCTGGCACATCGCCTGAAAGGCGACGGCCAGAACCAGGAGAACGCAAGTGACGAGTATGCGCTGCACATGACGAAGCATGATGATCCCTCCTCCCCGTTTGCTGCACCCTGAGGCCGCGCCTCGCCCGATCCGCCCCATTCAGAGAACACGCCCCGACGGGAATCCGTTCACGTCTTTCCGAACCCAACGGAACGCGCCTACGAGCCGGCGCCCGTTCCCCTCGACCCGGGCCCGGCGCCTTCACGGCCGTCGACCACCCATGAGCCCCGGGGAGACGGCGCTCCCGGGCCTGACCCGGAGCCGCGGATCCGCCCCCAGGCCGGCCGAGGTGATCGGCCCGCATCCGACTGTGCATTCCGAGCTCCGACCCCCTTGAAAAGCCGGGGGATTAATGGTAACATAGAAGGTAACCTGAACGAGGGGAGGTGAGGCATTTGCGGATAACGCCGGTGGCCATACTGGTCATGTTCGTCCTGCCTGCGTGCTCGTACGCCCATGACATCGTCGTCGAGGCCGAGGACTACGTCAATTCATACGATACCGGGGGTACGGCTATATACGTGACCGCTTGCAGCGGCGCGAGCGGCGGTTACGCCGTCGAGGGATTCGACTCCCCCGGCGAATGGATCGAGGTCACGCTGGCGATCCCGGAGGTGGGCTCCTACGCCGACACGCTGCGCTCGGCCGGTCTCTACGGCTACGAGAGCGACCTGCGCATCACCATCGTGGCGGGGGCCGCGGGCGGCGGGGACTTGACTTCCTACTACCGTCCCGTCGGGCTCGGCATCAGCTGATCGGGCATCTATTACACCGAAGTCGCCGGGAGCGACTTCCTGAACATCGAAGAGGGTTCCTTCACCGTGCGCCTCGAGAACCTCAGCGGCACGAGAACGAGGCTCGACTGCCTCTATTTCGACGAGCTGCCGGGCTCAGGCATAGAAGACGGAGCCACCTGGGGCAAGATAAAGGCGATGTACCGATAGGCCGCTAGGGAGTCGGGGCGAGCGTCTCCTGCTTGTCACCCGCGGGCTCGGAAACCGCGCTCGCACGGATCCCCCTGCTTTCGTCGAGGAGGAACCCCGACAGGCTCTTTCCGGGCAGGAGATGGTACCTGCTTATGTAGAGCTCGAGCAATCTGAAGCGCTTCACCACCAGCACGGCCGCTACGCATGTACTGCCGACCGCCATCACCGGACCGTGCCCGTTGAACTTGAAGTAAATGAGCAGCGACAAGCTGCTGAAGCCCAGCGTCATGAGGTAAATGACCAGCGCGACCTTCCGCCTGCTGCCGTTCCTGAGCAGGAGTTTGTAGTGCAGATGGTCCCTGTCGCCCGTCATGATGCTCTTGCCGTTGATCAGCCTCCTCAGGACCGCGCCTATGCCGTCGATCATGGGAACGCCGAGAGCGAGCACGCCGAGCAGCGATATGCCGTGTCCCCCGTTCACGCCCGCCACGCCCATTATCACCGACGCGAAGATGAAACCGAGGAAGAGGCTGCCGCTGTCGCCCATGAAGATACGCGCCGGCGGGAAGTTGTGGACCAGGAAGCCCGTGCAGACGCCGAAGAGGACGATGCTCAGGAGACCGACCCAGGGGACGCCGAGGCTGAGGCCGATGACCATGATGCTCAGGGCCACTATGCCTCCTATGCCGGCCGCCAGGCCGTCCAGCCCGTCGGCGAGATTGAAAACATTCGTCACCCACACGACCCAGACGACGCTGCCGGCGAGAACGACGGCCTCGCCGGCGTGGCCGAGGAAACCGAGGCTGCCCGGAGGCAGCAGACGATAGCCGAAGCTGACGACGACCGCCGCCGCCGCTATCTCCACGAAGAGCTTCACCCAGGCCCCGAGTCCGAAGATGTCGTCGAGTATCCCGATGGACAATACGAGCGAGCTTCCGAGCAGCAGGCCCTGGATCTGGCGCTGGAAGGCCCCCAGGGCCTCACCGTATACGATGTACAGCACGAACACGCTCAGCCAGAACCCGAGGAAAATCGCGAGGCCGCCGAGGCGGGGCATCGGCGTTCTGTGGACCTTCTCGGGGACGGGATGGTCCACCGCCCGGACGAATCTCGAAACACGGCTGCTCAAGGGTACGCATGCAAGGGAGAAACTGAACCCCAGCAGGCCGGCCCCGGCGAACAGCAGCAAGTTGATCATACGTACTTCTCCCCGGCTGTACCCAACCGACCGCTATCATAGAAAGCAGGCAATTCCTTGTCAAGGTATTTTAGGGAATCACACGGATTGCAGGAAATACTCACGTCTTGTAGTATTCGATCACGCTCCGGACTATGTCCCCGAGCGTGGCCTTCGGCCGGTACCCGATCGCCGCCCGTATTCGGCTGAGGTCCGGCACGCGCCGCATCATGTCCTCGAAGCCGCGCTCGTAGGCCTCCTCGTAAGGGATGAACCGGATCGGCGACGGGCTCCCCGCGAGCTCCTTGACCAGCCTCGCGAGGTCGATGATCCTGACCTCCTCGTCGTTTCCCACGTTGAACACCCCGCCGAGCGCCGCCTCGGACGCGTGGAGGCCCAGGATGCCGTCGACGACGTCGTAGACCGACGCGAAACACCTCGACTGGCTGCCGTCGCCGTACACGGTCAAGGGCTCGCCCAGGAGCGCCTGCTTGACGAACCTCGGCACCACCATGCCGTACTTGCCGGTCTGGCGCGGGCCGCATGTATTGAACAGGCGCACGATCACCACCGGCAGGTTCTTCTCGCGCCAGTAGGCGAGCGCGAGTATCTCGTCCACGGCCTTGGAGACCGCATAGCTCCAGCGGGTCACGGTCGTCGCACCGAGTATGCTGTCGTCGTCCTCGGCGAAAGGCACATCGGTGCTCTTGCCGTAGACCTCGGAGGATGAGAAGACGATGACTTTCTTCTTGCCGCGATTGGCGAGTTCGAGGACGTTCTCGGTCCCGCGGATGTTTATCTGCATGGACTTGAGATTGCTCTCGATGACGTACTCGACTCCGACGGCCGCCGCCAGGTGAAAGACGACGTCGCAGTCGTCGACGAGCCTCTCCATGACGCCGAGATCGAGCACCGTGTCGATGGTGTAGGAGAAGGCGGGATCGCCCTCCAGGGCCGCGATGTTGTCGAAGCTCCCCGTCGAGAGGTCGTCGATCACGTGGACCTTGTAACCGTCCCTGAGCAGCCGCTCGACGAGATGCGACCCTATGAACCCGGCGCCGCCCGTGACGAGAGCCCTGCCACTAGCCATTCCGGAAGAACTCTTTCACCGACGAAATCACGTAGTCGATCTCGCCCTGTTCCAGCTCGGGAAAGACCGGAAGCGACAGCACCCTGGCCGCCGCCTCCTCGGTATTGGGCAGGTCCCCCGGCTTATAGCCCAGCGCGGCATAGGCTTCCTGCAGGTGAATCCCGAGCGGGTAATGGATCGCGCTGCCCACGCCCTTGTCCGCGAGGAAGGCCCTCAGTTCGTCGCGCCTGTCGACCTTCACCGTATACTGGTGGTATATGTTGTAGGCGTAGTCCTCCTCGATGGGGGTCTCGACGGGGAG
>JALGWA010000124.1 GCA_025774425.1 bacterium | reverse complement strand
ACCCCCACCATGAAGCTGAACCTGACCGTCAACACGGATTTCGCGCAGGTCGAGTCCGACCGCCTGCAGGTGAACCTGACCCGCTTCTCGCTCTTTTATCCGGAGAAGCGCGAGTTCTTCCTCGAGGGAAGGGACTACTTCGACTTCGGCCTGGGCTACAGCATACAACCCTTCTACAGCCGCCGCATAGGGCTGGCGCCGGACCGTTCCACGATCCCGATCCTCGCCGGGGTGCGCCTGTTGGGCAAGACCGGCAAGACCACCCTCGGCGGAATGAGCATCCAGGCGGCGAGCAAGGACAGCATACCGACCACCAACTACACCGTCCTGCGATGGAGACGCGACATCTGGCGGCAATCCAGCATCGGGATAATGGGAGTCGGCAAGTTCGACTCCAACCACCAGAACACCGTCCAGGGCGCCGACTTCCTGTATTCCACATCCGGCGTCTTCGGGAACAAGCGCCTCGTCGTGGGCGGCGCCTTCGCCAACAGCTATACCTCCGACCGCGACGACAAGACCGGCTGGGCGCATCGCGTCTTCCTGGACTTCCCCAACGACAAGATCGATTTCGCCGCCATCTGGGATCGCTCGGGCGCCGATTTCAATCCCGAAACCGGCTTCCTGCGGCGTGAGAACTACCAGATGCTCATGATGGACCTGCGCCTCAAACCCCGCCCGGCGTTCCTGCCTTGGATTCAGCAGCTGATGCTCAAGCCGTTCGATTTCAATTACTTCATCGACGACCGCACCCATGAGCTCCAGTCGCTCTGGTCGGAGTTCCGCCCGCTGGGCTTCATCACGAGGAGCGGCGAGTTCTTCGAGGCCAACATCCAGCGCCGCGCCGCGAACCTGACCGAGGATTTCGAGATCCACGAGGGCAACGTCATCCCCACGGGGGAATACTGGTTCACCCGCTACGAGCTGCAATTCGCCACGTTCCAGGGGCGACCGGCCTCGATGTTCCTGTTCTACCAGTGGGGCGATTATTACAACGGCGAGGGCACCGTGTGGAGCGTCCACGGCGCCCTCAACCTGAACAAGCATATCCGCATCGGCTCGGACTTCTCGCAGAACCGCATCGCGTTGCCGACGGGCCGCTTCACGGTCAATGAATTCGGCGGGCGCGTCGACATGGCGATCAGCCCCGACCTGTTCGGCTCCGTCTTCGCGCAATGGAACAACGACGAGGATCTCGTGCTCCTCAACTTCCGCATAAACTGGATCCCCACCCCGGGCACGGATCTCTATTTCGTGGTGGACCAGTCCATAGATACCCGAAGCGGGCGGTGGGACGTGACCGGCACCACCGTACTGACGAAGTTCGTGTGGCGCTTCGTGTTGTGAGAAGACGTTTCCGACCGAAGGAGAGAGAAGCGAATGTCACCAAGATCCATCTGTTTCGTCTTGAGCGCGCTGATCTTCGTGTCCTGCTCGAAGCCTCAGGACACGGTCGTGGTCTATGTCAGTGAAGACCAGGTGTTCTCGGAACCCATACTCAGGGATTTCGAGAGGGAGACCGGCATCGAGGTGAGGGCGGTCTACGACACGGAGGAGGCCAAGAGCACCGGGGCCATGAACCGCCTCATCGCCGAGAAGGACAATCCCCAGGCCGACGTGTACTGGGCCAATGAGCCGATCCGGGCCGAAGTCCTCAAGCAGAAGGGGATTTCGGCTCCTTACGTCTCTCCCAATGCCGAGGACATCCCGCCCGAGTTCAGGGACCCCGATGGATACTGGACCGGCTTTTCCGCCAGGGTCAGGGTCCTCGTAGTGAACGAAGGTGTAGAGGACGGCCCCGGGACCATCCTCGCCTATACGGATCCCCGCTGGGAGGGGAGATCGGTCATCGCCAATCCCCTGTTCGGGACCACGACGGCCGAGATAGCCGCCCTGTTCGTGATCTGGGGTGATGAGCGGGCAAGGGAGTTCATGGCGGCGATGAAGCGCAACCGCGTGGCGATCTCGACCAACAACGGGGAGAGCGCCGACTTCGTCGCCGCGGGACAGTATGACTTCAGCCTGGTGGACAGCGACGATGCCGTCAATCGCATGAGGCAGGGCAGACCCGTCACCATGGTGTATCCCGACCAGGAGGAGGGCGGCATGGGCTGCTTCGTCGTCCCCAACGCGGCCGTGTTCATCAAGGGCTCCCCGCACCCGGAGGCCGCCCGAAGGCTGATCGATTATCTGCTTTCCGGGGAGACCGAACGCAAGTTGGCCTTCGCCGACTGCGCCCAGATTCCCCTGCACCTAGGCGTCCAGACCCCGCCCGAGCTCAAGCCCATGAGCGAGATCAAGGTCATGCGGGTCGACTACGCCGATGTCGCCCGGAAGATGGTCGAAATCCAGCCTTTCCTGAAGGCGTGGATGGGGCTCTAGGTTCAGATGGCGAGGCGCGCGTTTCTCACGTTCATCGTCGTCCTGCTTCTTGCGATCGGCATGCTCCCCGTTCTGTCCATGCTGGCGAGGAGCGTGATCGTCGACGGCCGCCTGAGCCTGGCGTCGTATGCGGGCCTGCTGGCGTCATCCCGCCAGTGGAGCCTGATGCGAAACAGCATGGTGCTGTCTTGCCTGGTCACGGCGCTTGCGGTCGCGGTGGGGGTGCCCCTGGGAATACTCCTCGGGAAGACCGATCTGCCATTCCGCAGGTTCTTTGCGCTGCTCTTCGTCATCCCTCTGCTGATCCCTCCGTACATCGTCGCCGTCTCGTGGTTCGATCTCCTGGGAAGGGAAGGTCTCCTGATGCACCTGGTCGGCGCCACCGCCGCCGGAGCGACGGCCCGTCTTCTCTTCGGCCTGCCGGGCTGTGTCTTCGTCCTGTTTTCGATCTTCCTGCCCATACCGATGCTCCTCACCATGATCTTCCTCCGGACCGTCAACCCACGGCTGGAGGAGGCGGCGAGGTTGGTTTCGAACTGGCGCGGGGTGATGAAGGGGATCACGATTCCCATCATCCTGCCCGGCGTGCTGCTGGCCGCGATGCTGGTCTTCATCCTCACCTTCGGTGAATTCAGCGTGCCCAACTTCCTGCGATACGACGTCTTCCCCGTGGAGAGTTTCACCCAGTTCTCCGCCTTCTACAACTTCGAGGCCGCCACGGCCGCCGCCGTCCCCCTTGCCGCGGTCACGCTGCTGGTCCTTCTCGTCGAGGCCGCGTTCCTGCGCAAGAGGACGTATCAACTGCGCCCGTTCTCCGAGTCGGAGCGCCTGCCCCCGGTCGAGCTCGGGGCCCGCCGCACGTGGCTCTCGGCATGCGTCGGCGTCGCCGGACTCGTCATCGTGGTCGTTCCCGTCGTCGTCCTCATCGTGCAGTCGGCCGGCATGGACGCCTACGCCGAAGCGATGAACAGGGCCGGGGGCAGCCTGTTGCGGAGCCTCCTCTACGCCGCGATCGGGGCCACGCTTCTCACCGTGTTCGGCTTCTTCACGGGCTACTTGATACAGACGAAGGCGTTCCGCTGCTGGCGGTCCGTCGATTCATCGACAATCTTCCTTCTCGCCCTTCCGAGCACCGTGATCGGCATCGGCCTCATCAGCCTGTGGAACACGCCGCGGACGAACCTCGTCTACGGCACGCCCGTGATCATCATCCTCGGCTATCTCGCCAAGTACACCGCCCTGACGAGCCGGATATCCGTCGCGCAGCTCGCGCAAATCCCGCCCTCGATGGAAGAGGCGGCACAGGTCGCGGGGGCGGGGTGGTTCCGCAGGATGGGACTCATTGTCGCGCCGCTGGCCCGGCGCGGCCTGTTGTCCGGCTGGCTGGTGGGTTATATCTTCTCATTGCGCGACACGGGGATCACCATGCTGGTCTATCCGCCGGGGCATGAGACCCTGCCCGTCCGCATCTTCACGCTCATGGCCAATGGATCCCCCGATCTCATAGCCGCGCTCTGCGTGGTCATGACGGCCGCCACGTTGCTGCCGGCGGGGATCTTGTGGACGATACCCAACTTGCTGACAAGGAAGGTGACCGGATGAAGATCGTCGACATGCATTCCGTCACGAAGACGTACGGCGGGGCGACGGCCTTGGACGGCGTCTCGCTGGAAATCGCGGAACGGGAGCGTATCGTCATCCTCGGCCCGTCCGGCTGCGGCAAGACGACGATCCTCAGGCTGATCGCGGGCTTCATCGCGCCGGATACCGGCAGCATCTCCATCGGCGGCGAGTTGGTGTCGAAGAAGGGCCGCATCATCAAGCCGCCGGAAGAGCGCAACCTGGGCATGGTGTTTCAGGATCTCGCCCTCTGGCCCCATCTCAGCGTGAAGGGGAATATCGAGTTCGGGCTGAGGGCCCGGGGCATGCGGAAGGCCGAGAGGGAAACGCGGGTCCGGACGATGCTGGACCTCGTAGGCATGGCGGACTATGCAGACAGGAAACCCGCCGAACTGTCCGGCGGCCAGCAACAGCGCGTGGCTCTCGCAAGGGCGCTCGTGCTCGAACCCAAGGTGCTCCTGATGGATGAGCCGCTCTCCAGCCTCGACCTGGAATTGAACCTGCGGCTGCGAAAGGAGATTCTCCGACTCCAGGAGACACTGGGGGTCACCCTGCTTTACGTAACGCATGATCGTGACGAGGCCTTCGACATGGCCACGCGCGTGGTTTCCATGAGGCGGGGGCGGATAGAGGGCGTCAAGACGGTCTCCTCGAGTCGCGGCGAGACCGCCTAGCACGGGGAAGGCGGGTCCGGCCGCATGGGGCATCGCCCCACCGGGGGCCGGCGCCGACCCCGCCGGCGCGGCAGCCCGTTTCCGCGGTGCGCATTCCCGATCAGCCGGACATGAGGTCCTGGGTGCGGTCCTTGACGTCCTCCCTGCGCACCTAGTCGAGCGGAATGGCGAGGATCTTCTTCCCGCCGAAATCCAGCGCCTTGAGGTCCCCCATGCGCATCCGCCGGTTGTGCTCGGTCCACCGACTCGCAGGTGAAGGACATGCCGCGCGGAACCAGGACGAGATCCGATTGGAGGTCGAACGCGCCCCACTCCATGGTACGCCCGTAGACGGGGCTGCCGTCCCGGGCCTTGATGACGAAGCTCGTGCAGGCGTCTGCGACCTTCGGCGCCGACGATACCGGGACCGCAATGCTCAAGGAAACCAAGAGGAAGGCCTTCATACTGAGATGCCCCCTGGCCCCCGGTGGACTCGCCCTTTCCCCGCCGGGGCGGCTGTCATCCGGGTTCATCGCTTCACGCCCGGCCTCCCTCCGCCGGAAATGGAGCGGCCCGGCGCGCCATGACGGGACCCGGGCCGAGAGAGCCCGGGCTAGCTCAAGAGCCTCTGCACTCCCGCAAGGCCCTTCTTCGCATGCACGATGGGGTATGAACCGAGACTCGCGGTCGAGGCCAGCGCCCTGCCGGCCAGGAACCACACGGCGCTCGGCAGCGTCCTCCAGATATAGGACAGGTTCTCGATCACCTTGCCCGGCCGCATGTAGATGCGCGAAGAGGCGGCTATCTGAATCTTCCTGA
>JALGWA010000123.1 GCA_025774425.1 bacterium | reverse complement strand
GCTCGCCTATCAGCGCGATCACGTTGACGTCCGCTTCGGAATGCCTGGCGATCATTCCGAGGAGGACGCTCTTACCGATGCCGCTTCCCGAGAATATGCCGACCCTCTGGCCCTTGCCGCATGTCAGCATCGAGTCGATGGACTTGATCCCCGTGGCCAGGTGGGTCGATATCCTCCTCCTGGAAAGGGGGTGGGGCGCAAGCTGGGAAACCATGCGGGTCGCACTCGTATGTATCGGGCCCTTGCCGTCGATGGGGCGGCCGAGGCCGTTGATGACCCTGCCGAGGAGCTCATGACCTACATTGACCGTGAACTGCTCCCGCGTCGCTATCACCCTGCTGCCCGGAGAGATGCCGGAGATCTCGCCGAGGGGCATCAAGAGCACCTTCCTGTCCCTGAAGCCTACGACCTCGCAGCGGATGGCCGTCCCGTTGGAGCCGTTCTCGATCAGACAGGTTTCGCCGACCGAGACGGCGGGCCCCTCGGATTCTATGACGAGACCTATCACCTGGCTGACCTTCCCGCTCAGGGTGATGGGGTCGACCGAGGCGACGACTCCCGCGTACTTTTCCGAATCAACCGGCATGGACCGCCTCCAGCAGCGCCTTCTCGATCATCTCGACCTGCCTGTCGAGCTCGGCCTCGACGGCGCCGGACTCGCCCTCGACGAGGCATCCTCCGCGCTTGATCCTCACGTCCTCCACTATCTCCACGGCCGAGCCCGCCCCGGCCGCTTCCTCCCACTCGGGCTTGTGAGCCCTCAGCACGGCGACGTCCTCGGGATTCGCCCTGATCGTCACCTTCTGCTTGTCCGCGAGGTGGCCGAGCGCGTTCTTGACGACCTGGCGGATCACCTCGTCGTTCACCTTGGCCGTTTCACCGACGATCCGGGCGGCGATCTGGCAGCTGAGCCTCACGACGGCCTCCTCGGAGTCGGTGAGCAATCTCTTCTTCTGAGCGACGAGATCGTCCACCATCGAAGTGAAGCGCTCGACCTGCTCGATCACGTCCCCGGCGATCTCGCTCTTCGCCTGCTCGTATCCCGCCCGGCGGCCTTCCTCATAGGCCTTCTTCCTCTCCGCCTCCCGCCTCTCCGCCTCCCTGGCCCTGGCCGCCTCGGCCTCGGCGGCGACGCGCGCGAGGGCCGCCTCCCTCTCGGTGATGACCGTATAGGTGTCCCTGCCTATCTCGGCCCTGCGTATGAGCCTAGACAACAGCGTCACCGGCGCCTCCTCCCCTGCCCGGAATGATTATCTCTCCGGCCTCTTCGAGATTACGGATGACCTCTATGATCCTGAGCTGGGCCGCCTCGACCTCGCTCAGCCTCTTCGGACCCATGTACTCGATCTCCTCCTGGATCATCTCAGCGGCGCGCTCCGAGACGTTGTCGAGGATCTTCTTCTTGATGTCGTCGTCGGAAGCCTTGAGCGCCAGCGCGAGGTCGTTGGTATCGACCTCGCGGAGTATGCGCTGCACCGCCCTGTCGTCGAGTTTGAGGATGTCGTCGAAGACGAAGAGCAATTGCTTGACCTGGTTGGCGACCTCCGGGTTCTCATCCTGGATCGCTCCGAGTATCTCCTTCTCCGTCGAGCGGTCGGCGACATTGAGAATATCGGCGAGGATCTTGATGCCCCCGGCGGCGGCGACGGACTTCTCTCCGCTCTTGCCGACGCCTTCCAGCTGGGAAGCGAGGATCTCCTCGATCTCCTTCGCCGCATCCGGGGAGATCGAACTCATCATCGCGATCCTCCGGGCGACTTCGACCCGCTGGTCCTCCTCGAGTCCGGCGAGCATGTTCGCGGCGGTCTGGGGATCGAGATGCGCGATGATGAGAGCGATGGTCTGGGGGTGCTCCCCCTTGAGGAACTCGATCACCGCCCCGGAGTCCATCTCCTCGATCTTCCTCAGCGCCCCGCTCGCCTTCCTCATCTTGACCCTGCCGACGATTTCCGACGCCTTGGACTTGCCGAGAGCGGCCTCGAGGATTTCCTCGGCTTTGGTCACGCCCCCGGCCGCACCGACCTGCACCGAATGCAGGGTCGCGGCCATCTCCTTGAGAACCCTCTGTCTCACCTCGCCGGGTATGTTGCCGAGGGTCGCTATCTCCGTCGCGATCGCCTCGATCTGGTGCTCTTCGAGGTTCTTGATCACCTCGGCCGAGGCCTCCTTGCCGAGCGCCAGCAGGAAGATCGCCGCCTTCTTGACGTTGTCCAGTTCCTTAAGCCCGGTCGACTCCGCCAAGGGTTATTCCCCCTCCTCGATCATGGTCTTGATGAGCGTCGCCGCGGCCTTGGGATTCTCGACCGCATAGGTCAGACCGGCGTCCACCTGCGGAGCCGCCGCCTGGCCGCCGGCCTGCGCCGAGCCCCGCGCCTGCTCGACCGGCGCCTGCCGCTGCACCCTGGCCTGCGGCGCCGCGGGGAGTTGCTTCGCGGCTTCCTCGAGGGCCTTCGCGACCTTCTTGACGAGCCTTATCATCATGAAGAGCGCGAGGAATATGCCGGCCGCATAGAGTCCCTTCCTGGCGAGCGACATGTACAGCTGCATCTTCATGAACTTGTCCATGCTCCGCTCCTGCTCCTCGAGATAGGTGCGGTCGAAGGCCGTGCTCGCTATCTCGAAGTGATCGCCGCGCGTGTCGTCGACGCCGACGGCCCGCCGGACGACGCCGGCGAGCATGGCGAGCTCCGCGTCGGTCCTCGGGACGAACTTCTTCGTCACCTCTCCGTACTCGTCGGTGACCTCCTCGTACTTCCCGTCGACCATCACGGCGACGGAAAGCTTCTCGATGTTGCCCGTCTCACTGGTGATGCTCTCCACCGTCCGGCCCATCTCGTAGTTGGTCACGGACGTCTCGCTCTTGTCGCCGGTTTCGCCCTTGGTCGTCTCCACCCTCTCCTCGCTGCGGACGACGGCCGATTCCGGGTCGTAGCGCTCGACGCTGCTCTCGATGCGCCGGAAGTTGAGCGCGGCCGATACGCGGACCACGGACTTGCCGGGCCCGAGCACTTCGTCGAGAAGGGTCTGCGCCTTGTTCTGCAGGTAGGTCTCGACGGACCGCGTCAGGTCGAGCCGGTTGCCGGGCTCGTTCTCGTCCTCCGGGAAGCCGCGCGACATCAGCGTGCCGCGCGAGTCGAGTATGGTCACCCGCGCGGGCTCGAGCCCCTCGACGCTGCTCGCGACGAGATAAGATATGCCGTCGACCTGTCTGCGGCTGAGGCCCCTGGCCGGGTTCGACTTGATGACGACCGACGCCGTCGCGGGCTGCTCGTCCTCCTTGAAGAGCGTCCGTTCCGGTATGACTATGTGCACCCTGACGCCGTCGACCTCCTCCATCTGGCTGATCGTCTTGGCGAGTTCCCCCTCCAGCGCCCGGCGATAGTTGACCTTCTGCAGGAAGTCGGTCATGCCGAAGAGGTTTCCGTCGAATATCTCGAACCCGACCGTACCGCTCCTCGGAAAGCCCTCGCTTGCGAGCGCGATCCTCGTCGTATACACCTGCCGCGTCGGTACGAGTATGCTGCTGCCGCCCCCGGCGACCCGGTAGGGGATCTTCCTCGCGTCGAGCTCCTGCACTATGACGCCGGCTTCCCCCGGGGTCAGGCCGGAGTACAGGGTCGAGTAGCCGACCCTCGAAGCAATGATGCCGCCGACTATGATGACGACGACGACCGCAGCCAGCGTGCCGACGACCATCACGCGCTGTCCAGGGGTCAGGTTGGCCCACATGTTGCCGAGCCTCGAGTTTCCTGTCGTTTCCGCCATGTCGCCTCCTGCGTCACGGCCCTAGCGGCCGCTTACATCGAGATCTTCGATAGTTCGCTGTAGGCCCTGATGAGTCCGTTCCTTATCTCCACGAGAAGCCCCAGCGCGAGATTGGCCTTGTTGGCCGCAATGACGACATTGTGCACGTCCTGCATGTTGCCCGCCGCGAACTCCTCCATCGCGGTCGTCGCGGCGCGGTCGGCCCGTATCGCCTCCTCGATGACGCCCTTTATCATGCCGCCGAACGAGGCGCCGCTGCGCTCCGCAGGACCGGGCTCCGGCAGCTCCCGGGGGAGCTTGAATATCCGCGTCGCCGGGTCGATGCGACCCACGTTCATCCCGCTCATCTGCCTCCTCCTCGCTACATCTCCAGCGCTTTCTTGATCATGTTCCTGAACGCGGTCATCGCCGCGATGTTGGCCTCGTACGCCCTCGACGCCGTCATCATGTCCACCATCTCCTCGACGGGGTTGATGTCCGGATACGCGACGTAGCCATTGTGATCCGCGTCGGGGTGATGGGGGTCATAGACGATCCTCGCATTGCCCGACGTGTCCTCGAGCACCTCGACCTCGATGGCCGGCTTCTCCGCGGTCGTCGTGCCCCCGGCCGCCTCGACGCCGCTCATGTGCGCGGGCGAGGTCGTCGCCAGCCGGAGCGAAGTGCGGAAACTCCTGGAAGGCACCTCTTTCTCGACGGAAACCTCCCTGATGAGAACCGACTTCCTGCGGTACGGCCCGCCGTCCTGGGTGCGCGTGGTCTCGGCGTTGGCGATGTTCGAGGAGATGGCCTCCATGCGCTTCCGCTGGGCGGTCAGTCCGCCTCCTATCACTCTCATCACATCGAACAGCGATTCCGCCATCTCTCTACCTCCCCGTTAGAACCGCCCCGATATGGCGATCTTCAAGGCCTCGTGCCGCTTGGACATCAACTTCGCCGCCGTCGTGTAGGCGAGCTCGGCGTCCGCGAGCTCGGCGATCGTCCGCTCGAGCTGCGTGTCGTAGTTCTCCAAGGCGTCCTCGTCGACGACCTCGACGTAGCCGCGGTCGACGGCCGCCTGCGATGAAGACAGATGCCCGGCATGCGTCCTCTGCAGGTTCACCCTGCCCGACGCATGCGCGAGCTCGTCCGAGAACTCGATCTTCTTGGGCTCGTACCCGTCGGTCGAGGAGTTGCTGAGATTGGTCGCGGCGACTCTCTGACGCGCCGCGCTGACATCGAGCATCCGCTCGAGCCTCTTGGCCGCGGCGTCGGTTATGATTCCCGCTTTTTCCATATTCGCCTCCTGCACATACCAACCGGCAAGTTCCCCGTAACGCAATTTCCGAGCCAGAGTCGCCCCGAACCGGCGGCGGCTCCTAATCGCGAGCCGCCGCTTGGGTTACGGCCTCAGCGCGTCAAGACCGGTTCCCTTTCCGGGGCTTCGGGAGCGGAGCTTTTTTCCTTCGGGTGAGAAATTCCTTCCTCCTTGTAGAGCTTGAGCTTGTTCCTCAGCGTCCTCGTCGTGATCCCCAGCTTGCTCGCGGCCAGAGTCCTGTTCCAGCCGACCGACTCCAGGGTCTTGAGGACCAGCATCTTCTCCATTTCCCTCAAGCTGACGCCGGGGTCGAGGCTGACGGGGCCCCTGCGTGACGCGCTCGCAGGCGGGACGATTTCATCCTTGGTTATGAGGGGTCCCTTCCCGATGATGAGAGCGCGCTCGATGCAGTTC
>JALGWA010000122.1 GCA_025774425.1 bacterium | reverse complement strand
CAACCCAGAACAATACCATCCCGGGCACTCTAGAGCCGCTCTGTCTCGTTCTCACGATAAGTATAACTCCGCGCAGACGATTTGAGTTCCAGCAGAATCTACAGCAAGGGCCGGAGGCGGTCAAGGCCGTTAGTAGCGGCGATCGAGCGAGCGGAGGCCGCGCTCGGCGTAAAGATCGGGATGGGCCTTGATGTTGACACGGAAGTAGTACTCCCAGCGGCCGTTCTGGAAGCGGCGCACGAACCTCGCCTGCCAGCAGTGCAGGTCCCTGTAGATGGCGAACTCCTGGTAGGCCATTTCCCGCTTGGTGATGTCGTACCGGTTGCTGTAGTCGATCCGCCAGTTCCTGGACAGGTTGAATCCCGTCTGGAGCTCCAGCCACTGCGCCTGCGT
This sequence comes from bacterium, assembly GCA_025774425.1. Lineage (GTDB taxonomy): Bacteria > Arandabacterota > Arandabacteria > Arandabacterales > JALGWA01 > JALGWA01. The sequence goes on along the minus strand of JALGWA010000122.1, from coordinate 5,117 downwards.
TCCCGTATCGAACGTCCTGTTCAAGCGGTAGATCACCGACACGTCCCACGGCTTGGCCGTCGGCTCGTTGAACCGGTAGGTCGGTGTCAGGCCGGTGAGGTCCTGCAGCCCGGCGTAGTCCTGGCGCACTGGGGTGTCGAAGCCCGGAAGCAGCCCGGTCCTGCCCGTGTAGGCGAATTTCGTCGTCAGGTTGAGCGTCTTGAAAGAGAGGTCCTTCGGGTCGTTTGTGAAAGTGATGTCGAATCTCACGCTGCCCGGCGGGTAGAACCTCAGCGTGGAGTTGATCGTCGAGAACGGAGTCTCGGCCCCCTTGTCCCTGTAGAGGAAGTCGGCGGTCGTAGACGTGGTCAGGATGAGGAAATTATTGAGCTTCTTGACGTCGTCCCCGCTCTTGACCTTGGCCTGGAACCTGTTCTCCATCGAGATATTCATCAGCATGGACTCGCTGACGCCGGCCCCGACGCCGGGGATGCTGTAGAAACGGCCGGCATAAGTGGAGAAATCGGGGCGGTGCACCAGGGAGACAGACGGCTGGAAGACGTGCCGCAGGGCCTTCAGGACGCCGAAGTTCGTGAAGTAGGTCCTGTACAGGGTGATGTTGGACGCAATCGAGTACCAGTACATGAACCTCACGGGGAGACGCCCCCCCTGCATATCCTCGTCGTAGAGCGTCACCGCGGCCGTGAAGCTGGGGTTGACGTTGAAAGAAGCCCAGGGATTGAGCCTGAAGGTGAAGTCGGTCCTGTTGTCGAACGCCGCATGGGCGCGCATGGCGCGGCCGCAGTCATCGCACCAGTCGTCACCCGCCTTCCTGTCGGTGGACAACACGGACGTGTTCTTGAGAAGCTGATTGCCGCCGGCGAAACTCAAGTTGGAAGACACGGCCGCCGTCAACTTGCCGGTCTGCCTCTCGGTCCTGTCCAGGGCCGTCTTGCTCAAGGTGTTGTTGAAGGTGAGACTCCCGGACACGTAAGTTCCCCGGTGCACGCGGTCCGACCCCGGCGCCGCCTCTATCAGCGTCCGCCTGTTGAGGAGGAAGTTGAACGCGGGTATCTTCTGCGTGATCTCGCCCGTGTCCAGGTTTTCCTTCCTGTCCGCCGCGATGCTGAGGCTGCTCCTCTCCCACCTCTGGGTGTAAGAGGCGCTCGACTCGAGGACGCGCCTCAGGGATTTCTCCAGGTTCTCGCTCGTGTCGACCCTGTAGCTCTCGTCGCTGACGAAGTCCGCGTGCACGACCAGCTTGCCGCCCTCGCCGACATCCTGGGTGTGCCTCCCTTCGAGGTCCCATCTCCGCGCGTCGGTATCGAGCTCGCGGGTGAAGGAACCGCGGAACGCGCCGCTCAGGACGTACCTCAGCTTGTACCTCGAGTCGAAGTGCAGCAGCCAGCGGTCGTTGTCGTAGTAGTCGCCCCACAGCGAGAAGTCCATGTAGTCATTGGGCGCATAGTAGTAGCCGATGTTCCTGACGAAACGCCCGCGGCTCGTATCGAAGCCGAACTCCACCCTGGGCATGAGCAGTCCCGAGTGACGCCCCCGCTTTATGGGAAACAGGTAGAAGGGGAGCCAGAACACCGGCATGCCCCGGATCCTGAGCACCACCGGCTTGACGATGACCTTGTCGTCGATGTAGACCTTCATCTCGCTCGACGTGAACGAATAATGCGGATCGTCGATTAGATCACAGGTCGTGTAGGTGCCCTTGGAGACATTGAGCTCCCGCTCACCCACCTTCCTCACCAGCTCGCCCGTGTAATAGCCCTTTTCGTACCTGGTGCCGCCCGCGGAGATCGAGCCCCGCCGCGTCTTGAGATTGTAGGCGAGCGACGCCCCTGTGATCTTGTCCTCGCCTTCCCATAGCACGGGCTTCGAAGGCGCGAAGAGCACATACGACTTCGAATCGTACTGTATGAGCGGTGACTGCAGGCGCGTGTCACCGTAGGTCACGTCCGCCCCGCCGTCGAGCACCATGACCGCGCTGGCGACGTCATACGTCAGCGAGTCGCAGGCGTACACCACGGGCTCTTCCGACACGTCTCCCCGTATCCTGTAGGTCCCCTTCACACCGCCGCTGACGACCGCGCTTCGCGCCTCCCTGTCGGTGAAGGTGATGGTGATCGTCTCGCCGCTGACCTCGTTGCTGAACTCGGCCCCGGCGGAGTCCGCCCCCGGCGGGTAGAACACGCCCCCGGCCGATCCGCTGACGAACATCTCCTCGAGATCGCCGTCGGCGAACGAGAAGACGATGAGCTCCCCCCTGAGCTCGTTGGTCTCGCCGCTCTCGGCCCGGTAGATCGACTTCGCCATGCCCGCCGACTCGATGCGGGATATGCCGCCTTCGCCCGTGAACATCGTGATCGTCTCGCCGCTCAGGGAACTCTCGCCGTCGACGAGCAGCGGGTCGCCCGTGAGAATCGTCATGTCCTCATCGTCGAGGAAAACGGCCCTTTCCCCGGTCCCTACAACGCTCCCGCGGACTATCCTGACATCCCCGACGGCCACGGCCCTGTGGGCGTCGGCGAAGACCTCCATCGAGTCGGCGCTCACTATAACCGGCTCGTCGCCCGCTGCAGGCGCCCCGGGCCGGGCCCCCTCCGCCCCGCGACGGCCCAGCTCGAGCACGGGCCGCCCGACGGCCGAGCCGTAACCCGCGCCGCGGTCATACGTCACGTACTCGGCCCGAAGCGTGGCGCCGTAACCGGAATCGACGATGACGACCGAGCCGATCGCCTCTATGAACTCGGACTTGCGGTGATACACGGCCCGCTCCGCTCCGATCGTGCGCTCGGCCTCCGCGTAGAAGACATCACCGCCGACCTCCAGCACTTCTTCGTCGAGATCGTACGAGCCGCTGTCCGCCACGACCATCGAGAGACTGTCGAGGGCCTGGATCCCGCGGGGGAAGACGACCCTGCGATCGCGCCTGTAGTACACGCATTCCTCGCCCCGGACCTCCACCGACGCTTCCATCACCCTCGCCCTGCCCATGAGCTTGAGGATCTCGGCGCCCTTGTCATAGAAACCGCTGTCGGCCAGAGCGACGGTCGAGCCGTGGGTGATCCGGACATTGTCCTTGAGAACGATGATCTCGCCGCGGTCGGTGCGCCGCCCGTGGAGCCTGCCCGCCGAGACGTCGAACGCCCGCTCGGCGGCCGGCAGAGGGGAGGTCAGCGCGAGCAGCAGCAGGCAGGGGAAGACGACCCTCATGGCGAAGCCGAAAACCTTTCTCTTACGAGACAAATACCAGGCTCTTCCCTGTATGTCAGACTATAGTGGCTTCACTCGCGGCGTCGAAGAAGTGGATCCTGCGCACGTCTATGAACAACTTGATCCGGGAACCGGGCTTGATCTCCTCCCTGGTCGAAAGCCTGGCGACGATCGGCGTCTTCCCGGTCGTGACGTACGCGAAGATTTCGTTGCCCATGGGCTCGACGACCTCGACGGTGGCCTCGAAAGAGGCCGGCGGCCCGGCGCCCTCGAGCGGCTTCGTGCGCAGATCCTCCGGCCGCACGCCGAAGACGACCTTCTTGCCCTTGTAGCCGGAGACCTTGCCCGCGACCTCCGCCGGCAGGGGAACCTTGAACGTGCCCTCGTCGAACGCGACCTCACCGTCCCCGGCGATGACCCCGTCGGCGAAATTCATCGCCGGGCTGCCTATGAACCCGGCCACGAACTTGTTGACGGGAGTGTCATAGAGCGTCATGGGATCCGCGACCTGCTGTATGACGCCGTCCTTGAGCACGACGATTCTCGTACCCATGGTCATCGCCTCGATCTGGTCATGCGTGACGTAGATCATCGTCGTCTGGAGACGATTGTGAAGCTTTTCGATCTCGGTTCTCATCTGGACGCGCAGCTTCGCGTCGAGGTTGGACAGGGGCTCGTCGAACAGGAAGACCTTGGGCTTCCGCACGATCGCCCGTCCCACGGCCACCCGCTGCCGCTGCCCGCCTGAAAGCTCCTTGGGCTTCCTGTCGAGGAGGTCCTCTATGCCGAGGATCTGGGCCGCTTCGCGGACGCGCGCCTCGATCTCCTCCCTCGGGTACTTCCGGAGCTTCAACCCGAAGGCCATGTTGTCGAAAGCCGTCATGTGCGGGTAAAGGGCGTAATTCTGGAACACCATCGCGATGTCCCTGTCCTTGGGAGCGACGTTGTTGACCATCCGGCCGTCGATGTAGATCTCACCCCTCGTCACTTCCTCCAGGCCGGCGATCATCCTCAGGAAGGTCGACTTGCCGCAGCCCGACGGCCCGACCAGCACGACGAACTCCTTGTCGGCGATGGTGATGCTGGCGTCGTCGACGGCGACGACGTTGGTTCCGAAAATCTTGGTGACCTTGTCAAGAACGACTTCCGCCATTTCGGCCTCCGACGGGAAAGTGTCCAAGCGGAGTGAGTATAGATTCCGTCTCCGCGGGTGTCAAGCCTAACATAACCGCACGCGATGGGGCTCGAAGCCCATGTGCCGCATCGCCTCGCCGACCGCGAAGAGGGACCCGCACACGAGAAGCACATCGCCCCTCGCGAGCCGGCCGAGCGCGAGATCGACCGCCCGCCCGACGCGGCCGACGCCCCGGCCGCGGATGCCGAGGTCGCGGGCGGCCTCCTTCAGCCTCGCAACGGGGAGCGCGCGGTCGCTGTCGGGCTTTGTGAACACGAAGGCCCGGCTGACAGCCGCCAGATGTTTGAGCATGGCCTTGTACCGTTTGTCCCGCAGCACCGCGAAGACGGTGATCGCCGGGAATACGCCCATGTCGCGGAGCGATCCGGCGAGCATCGCCGCGCCCGAGACGTTGTGAGCGCCGTCGAGGACGACCGGCGGGTCCCCGGCGAGAACCTGCAGGCGCCCCGGCCAGAAGGCGGCTTCCACGCCCCTCTCGATCGCACGGTCGGGCAGGGATATGCCGCGCTCCTCGAGGACCTCCGCACACAGCGCGGCGAGACTCGCGTTCGCGGCCTGATGCCGCCCCGGCATCGCGGTTCTGAGCAAGCGCCGCCCCCGCAGGCCCCGGTACTCGAAGCGGCAGCCCCCCATGTCCGCGGCGAGCACCTCGTAGAGCGCGTCGCGGCCCACCTCGTAGACCCTGGAGCGGCGCGAGCGCGCAGTCCTCCGCACCACT
>JALGWA010000121.1 GCA_025774425.1 bacterium | reverse complement strand
ACCGGAACGGTGAAGACGTGGTATCCGTTGGGTCTCAAGACGCGGCGGATCTCCCCCAGGGCCGCGGCGACGTCAGGGACGTGCTCGAGCGTGTCCGACGTGATGACGAGGTCGAAGCACGCATCGGGATAGGAGAGCGCCATGAGGTCCTCCGACGGCACGCCCGGCTTGCCGCCGTACTCGGAGTAGCAGAGCCCCGGCAGGCCCTTGAGGTACCGGTGCAGCCCCGCGGCGGAGTTTATCTCGGCGACGTGCAGCCGCGCGAACTCCGGATGGGAGATGAGCCGCCCGAGATCGGGGGCGCGCACGCGGCAGAGCCTGTAGCCCGCGTCGAGCAGCGCCGACGCGAGGTGCCTCGCCCGCAGGGAGACCCCGCATTCCGCGCACTTGGTGCCCTCGCGGCTGTCGAAGTAGCGCACCCACCTGGGGGAGATGCCCCATGCATCGATGAGCTCGGGCCACATCACCCTGCGCACCACGAGATCGGCGTGCTCTCCGCATACCGGGCAGACGGCCCGCCCGGCGTCCGCCGCGTTCGGCCCTCGACCGCGCCGGAGGAGCGTCGCCGCCGATGCCCGGCTGTCTCGGCTGTCACCGCTCATCTCATACCGTCTCCGTCCGGAGGCCACCGGCTGTCTTATCGGCGGAATCGGCGGATCCTTTGAGATGATTCGCGGCGGGACGGGGACACGGGGGCGGCGCGATTGGGTTTGAGTTTACACCGCCGGGGCCGTATCATGCTCCTGTGGAGCGACAGTCGATGAAAACCCGTCTCGGGCGGCCGGGCCGCGTGTGCGTGCTCCTCTCCGTGTCGGCGGCGGTGCTGCTCTGCTGCGGCCAGCCGGAGGAGGCCGCCCGCCCGAACTTCATGCTCGTGGTCATCGACGCCCTCAGGGCGGACCACCTCGGCTGCTACGGCCATGATCGCCCGACCTCGCCGGTGATCGACGCCGTAGCGGAGAACGGCGTGCTGTTCGAGACGGCGATAACGGCGGCCCCTTGGACCAAGGCGTCGTTTTCGAGTTTTCTCGCGTCCATGTATCCCTTCCAGCACGGCGTCAACGACTGGGCCGCGGTCATGCCCGAGAGCATCGTGACGCTTCCCGAGATTCTGACCGAGCAGGGCTACAGCACGGTCTGCCTGATAAACATGATCGGGTTGGGCGGGCGCTTCGGGGTGCTGAGGGGGTTCCAGGAGGTGAGCCGGGCCCCGAAGGGCGGCCGGGACGCCGCGGAGACCACAGATGATGCGATAGAGTACGTCAGGGAACTTCCCGAGCCCTTCTTCATGTTGCTGCATTACTTCGACGTCCATCAGCCCTACACGCCGCCGGCCGAGTATCTCGGCCTGGTCAGGCGCGAGTCGGACCCGGACCCCCTCTCGGGCAAGCGGCGCGGGTGGAGGGATGAAAGCGGGCGGCCCAGCCGGCAGGCGATCGAGTGCACCCGGCTTCTCTACGACGGCTGCATCCGCTATGTTGATGATTCGCTCCGGCGCGTCCTCGCCGCGCTGGACGAGCGGGGAATCCGCGACAACACCGTGATCATCATCACGGCCGACCACGGCGACGCGTTCTGGGAGCACGGTGTCAACAGCCACGGCGCAAACGTGTACGACGAAGTGCTCAAGGTGCCCCTGATCATGGCGTGGCCGGAGAGGTTCCCGCGCGGCCGGAGGATAGCGTCGCAGGTCAGGCTGGTGGACCTGCTCCCGACCGTGGTGGATATCACGGGCGCGCGCGACCCGGGGAAGCGCGTGGGCGTCAGCCTGCTGCCCGTGCTGCGGGGCAAGCCGCCCGAGGACGAGGGAAGTGTGCTGCCGGCGCATGTCGCATACGCCGAGAACGGCCTGATCAAGACGCTGCAGACCAAGTGCCTGAGGACGCTGGACTACAAGGTGATAATCGAACCTGCGACCGCGCTCGTCGAGATCTACGACCTCGAGCGGGATCCGGGCGAGACCCGCAACCTCTTCGGACAGGATGTCCGCGAGGCCTCTTCGCTTCTCGACATGTTGGAATCCCTCCCCGGGGCCGCCTGGGGCGGATGGCGCTTCGGCCTGACCGGCGGACCGGGGGCACATGACTTCAGGGCGAGGCTGGACGTTCTCGACGGGGGCGCGATCTCCGGCGTGGAGCAGCTCACCAGGAGCGGCTCCGTGAGTTACGTGCTCGACGAGTCCCGCAAGTGGCTGGAGATAGAGGGAAAGCCGGCCGGGCTCCACGTGCTGCTTTTCACGGTCGAGCCGCCGGAAGCCCGCGTGGTGCTTCGTCTGGCCTGTGACGCTCCGGAAGGTCTCGAAGAGGTGTATTGCGGCAGGACCGGGAGCATGAGGATCGCAGATGGCGGCATAGTGCTGTCGAGGGAGGACGTGACCGGCCTGCCGTCGAGTTTCCAGGCGCATCGGGAGTCCCGGACGCCGGCGGCCCATATCTGGTGGCTGCCCGGTGGGGCGACCCGGAGCCGGCCTGCCGGGGCCGTGTTGACGGAAGAGGAGATACGGTCGCTGAGGGCCCTTGGATACATTCAATAGACCCGGTGGACGCCGCGAATTCGCCCGGGACGCCGCGCCGTCCCCGCTGGGCCGGCGGCGCTCCCCCCGGAACGGCCGCGCGCGCCCCGGTGTTAAAAATGTTGAGTGATTCGGGCGGGGAGGTTATCATGCCGGAGTGTAACCCGGTATGGCCTGTAGACCGGACGACCGGTCTCCGCGGGCCCGTGTCACCGGACCGTATGCCGAGGAGGAGAAGGATGAAACATATGCAGGGAAGACCGGGCGTTCTCATCATGTTCTTCGTGCTGGCGCTCATGCTGGTTGCGCCCGCGGCCCGTTCCCAGGGGGATGCCGTCGTGGTTCACTACCACCGTTTCGACGGCGAGTACGGCGGCTGGACGCTCTGGACCTGGGACGCCGACACGGGACAGGCCTCGAAAGAGCTCGAGCGCAAGGGTGACGACGACTTCGGGCTCATCTTCCAGGTCGACAAGTCGGACTACGGCAAGGGGCTGGCGATAGGCCTTCTGCCCAAGTTCAAGGACTGGGTGAGCAAGGACCCGCCGGACCGCATCTGGAGGGCCGACATGGGTGACGAGGTCTGGATAATCCAGGGCTACCCCGAGCTTTTCACGAGCAAGCCAGGTGAGGAGATGATGGTGGAGAAACGTGTGGAATCCATCACCGTGCATTATCACAGGCCCCGCGGTGACTACGACGGCTGGACGCTCTGGACCTGGGACGACGCGACCGACAAGGACTCTCATGAAATCATGCCGTCGGGGACGGATGACTACGGCCTCATCTTCACCGTCGATCCCGCCGGGTACGGCAACGGCACGCAGGTCGGCCTGCTGCCCAAGTACGGCAACTGGGTGGACAAGGACGGGCCCGACCGCATCTGGTATCCCTTCCTCGGGGACGAAGTCTGGATCCTGGCCGGGGAGCCGGATCTCTTCAAGGAAGTGCCGGACATCACGCCGAGGATCCTGGGCGCCTTCGTCGACGACAAGAGCGTCGTGACGCTGTCCCTGTCCACCGTGCTCGACGCCGACGCCCTCGTGCCCGAGAGGTTCGCCATAAAGGACGAGGCGGGAAACGCGATCCCGATAACGGCCGTGCGCGAGGTGCCGCCGCGCAAGGGTTCGGTCTACCTCGTAGGCGTCACGATCGGCAGGGAACTCGACGTGAGGAAGGACCCGATTCCGCTCTACACGGTCGAGGTCGAGGGTTTCAAACCCGCCAATCTGACCTACCGCGGCATTCTCGACCTTCCCGAGTTTTACTCCGACAAGGAGCTCGGCGCCATCTATACGCCCGAGAAGACGACGATACGCGTTTTCGCGCCGACGGCCACCAAGGTCACGGCGCTGCTTTACGCCTATCAGCAGGGCGGCAGGTCGAAGCCGTACGAGATGCACTACACCGAAGGCGGCGTGTGGGAGGTCGTGCTGCCGGGCGACGCCAAGGGCACCTATTACACCATTCTGGCGGAGGGCTGGGACCCGGGGCTGGGTCATGAGGTCATCGAGCCGTACGCCAAGTGCAACTCGTCGCATAACGGCAGGACGCTGATCTTCACCGACGATACGCCGGTGGCCGACCCGCCCAGTTTCGATATGAGCGAGGCCGTGATCTACGAGATCCACGTGCGCGACTTCACGATCGACGAACGCTCCGGCGCGAGGAACAAGGGCAAGTTCCTCGGATTCACCGAGAGGGGCACCCTCCTCACCGGAACGCCCGAGATAGTGGAGACGGGTCTCGACCATCTCGTCGACCTCGGCGTCAACGTCGTCCATCTCCTGCCCATACAGGATTTCGAGAACGACGAGTCCTCCGAGCGCTACAACTGGGGCTACATGCCGGTGCACTTCAACTCGCCCGACGGGTGGTACGCGACCGAGACGTACAACGCCAAGCGGGTCGAGGAGTTCAAGCTTCTCGTGGACGCGCTCCACAGGAACGGCATCAAGGTCGTCATGGACGTCGTGTACAACCACACGGCCGAGTACAGGCCCGACAAGATCTATTCCTTCGAGGGCTTGGTGCCGGGCTACTATTACAGATACAAGGACGACGGCTCGTACTGGAACGGCTCGGGGACGGGCAACGAGACGCGCACCGAGGCGCCGATGATGCGGAAGTTCATCCTCGAGTCGTTGAAGTACTGGGTGACCGAATACAAGGTCGACGGTTTCAGGTTCGACCTGATGGGCCTGATCGACATGGAGACGATCGAGGAGATCGTCAGGGAGCTCAAGGCCTTGAACCCCGAGATCATCATCTACGGCGAGCCGTGGACCGGCGGCGACACCCCCATCACCCCGATGACCAAGGGCGCCCAGAAGGGCAAGGGATTCGCCGTTTTCAACGACCATTTCCGGGATGCCATCAAGGGAGGCGTCTTCGACCTCAATCCCGGTTTCGTTCAGAAGGCCGTTAACGTCGAGGGGATCAAGAAGGGCATCGAGGGCGGGATCAACGATTTCACGCTGCATCCCACCGAGTCGATCAACTACGTGGCCAGCCATGACAACAGGACCTTCTGGGACAGGCTCGTCATCACCACCCAGGACGACCGCCGGATAAGCGACAGCGACCGGAAGAGGATGGACAAGATGGGAGCCGTCCTGATCTTCACGTCCCAGGGGATACCCTTCATCCAAGGCGGCCAGGAGATTCTGAGGACCAAGCAGGGCGACGACAACTCCTACAACAAGCCCGACGCCATCAACGCCATCCAGTGGCAGTGGAAGATGGACAACATGGACATTTACGAGTACTACAAGGGCCTCATCGCCCTCCGCAAGGCCCATCCCATCTTCCGGATGAAGACGCGCGAGGAAGTCGAAGCCAACCTCAAGTTCCTCGACGACGACCTGGGCCTGCCCGTGCCGCCCGGGTGCGTCGGCTACGTACTCTCCAGGGGCAACTCCGGGGATGCCTGGAACGAGGTGCTGGTGCTTTTCAACCCGACCAAGGGCGAGGCGGTGTTCCGGGTGCCGCCGGGCGACGAGTGGACCGTAGTCG
>JALGWA010000120.1 GCA_025774425.1 bacterium | reverse complement strand
GTTCCTGCCGGCGGTCGTGACGCTGACGTCGGCCAGCCAGGCGACGAGATTCAAGATAACCCCCTTGCCCACTACGTCTGGACGGGCAGGATAGCCGCCCACGGCTATGACACCAACGGAGACATCGATATAGGCAACTCGGGCAGTTGGGGCGTCGCCGTCGATATCGACCTCCACGAGGAGGGCCAGCTGGAACTGCTTTACAACAGGCAGGACTCCTACGTCGAGTATCTCACCTACCCGGGCGGCATACAGGTGCATAAGGCGGACGTCGCCGTCGAGTACTACCAGATCGGCGGGCTCTACCGGCGGCCGGTAGGGAAGACCGAACCCTATTTCCTCTTCAACCTGGGGGCGACGCGGTATGCGCCAAAGGGACGCGACTTCTCCGACATGTGGGAGTTCGCCATGGTGCTCGGTCTCGGCGCCAAGGTCTGGCTGACGGACCGGGTCGGTCTCAGGTTCCAGGGAAGAGTCCTGATGCCGGCGCTGTGGTCGAGTACGGGATTCTGGTGCGGCACGGGGGGATGCGGCATCGGTATGAGCGGCGGCTCCGTGTGGCCCCAGGGCGACCTCGGTGTCGGTCTTGCATTCAGATTCGGCCAATGACATGGAAAAGTTCTTGGAAACAGGGTCGGGGCGCGAGCCGCCCCGCAGGGACGAAAGGAGTCAAGGCATGTTGAAACGCAGCATCCTCTTGGCGGCGCTGGTTCTGGCCGTCGCGTCGGCCGCATTCGCCGACGAGCGTACGCTGGAATCCTACGTGGAGCTCATGAGGGCGGACCTCCGCACGGCCAAGGTCGCGATAATCACCGAAGTCATGCAGTTTACGGACGAGCAGTCCGCCGTCTTCTGGCCCGTCTACAGGGAATATGATCTCGACATCCAGAAGCTCAATGATGAGGCCCTGTACCTCATCCAGGAGTACCTGGCCGGCTACGGCAAGCTCACCGACAGGGACGCCGAGAAGCTTCTCAAGAAACGCTTCGGCATCGACAAGAAGCGGATAGCGATCGAAGAGAAGTACTTCAAGAAGTTGAACAGGGTACTCCCGACGAAGACCGTGGTGAAGTTCTTCCAGCTCGAGCACACGCTCAACTTGATCGTGGGCCTTCAGATCGCCGCGGAGCTCCCGTTCATCGAATGACCCCCACACGGGGTCAGAGCTCAAAATGCACAATCCGCAGGTCATACCTCGGGTTGCAGACCTCAGACTCCGCCTGACCCGGACGGTGCTCTCCCGGCTGGCCCGCCGCCTTCTCGCGGCCGGGCCGTCGGCCCTGGTGTCGGCGGGAGAAAGCCCAGACGGACCAAAGAAGAGGCCGGGGCCCGAGCCCCGGCCTCCCTCTCAGCAGACCCCAGGCAAGTCAAGGGGCCTTGTTGCTTCCGAGACTACCTCACGATGACCATCCTCTTGGTGTCGCTCCACTCGCCTGCATTGATGCGATAGAAGTAGACACCGGAGGCGACCCTGTCACCCTGATGATTGCGGCCGTCCCAGCCGACGTCGTACCGCCCGGCGGGCAGCGGAGCATCGACCAGGGACTTGACCAGCCGGCCCTGCACATCGAAGACCTCGAGCGTGACCTCGACATCCTTGGGGATGTCGAAATGCAGCATCGTGGTCCCCGCGAACGGGTTCGGCCAGTTCTGCCTGAGGGCGAACACCACGGGGAGCTCATCCTCGACACCGGCGCCTGTAGCCGGCTTGATGGTGAACACCTCGTCGGACGTGTCATAGCCGATCGGCTCGTCGTTCTTGATGGCGTAGACCCGGATCAGAGCCTGCTCGGTCTCCACGTCGGGCACGTCCAGGATGACGCTCTGGCTGGTTACGCCGCTCGCCATCTCCGTCCACGTGACGCCGGCGTCGGCGCTGAAGAGGACCGTGTAGGAGTCGGGGGTATCGAGCGTGGGCGGCTCCCACATGACGATGAGGTTCTCGCCCTGGTCGAACACCTCTCCCCCGTTGGGATGGTTCATCTTCGGGTTGATGACCGTGATGTAGTCATAACCGACCACCCAGTTGACGTCCTGGATCTCGCCGGCGACCATGATCTCCACTTCCTGGCCTTCGCTCAGCATGTCCTGGACCGCCGAACGACTCCACTTGAAGTGCGCGAAATAGCCGGTGCATGTGTCGCATTCCTCGATGCTGAAACGCTCCGGCGGGGACAGGGTGTCGCCGCCGGCGACCAGGATGGCCTCGTCGCCGAGGAAGAGCATCGGGTCGAACTCCGTGGGAATCCCCATCTTGCAGTCTATCCACCTGCCGTTGGAGCCCAGGTTCAACGTGTTCGGATGGATCTCCATGAAGGTCGCCTCGACCCAGCCCACGTTGAAGAACGCCGGGACCTGGAGCATCGGCTCGTCGAGGTCGTTGCTCGTGACCTTGACGACGCCCTCGTACAGGCCTTCCTCGAGGCTGCGCGCATCGAAGGTCACGGTGACATCCTGATAACCACCGGCGGGAACGACGCCGGACTCGGGATACAGCGACAGCCACTCCGGGGCGGCGCTGATGAGAATGGCGAGGTTCTCGTGCAGGTAGTCGGAATTGTACACCACCTCGAGCCCTATGTCCCTGGTCTCGTTCTGAATCCCGATGGTGCAGCTGTTGAGCGGCGCACCCGAAGCCATCGTGAGATACTGGAACACGATGTTTCCGTTGGGATACAGCAGGATCTCGAAGTCGAAGAAGGGCTCCGTGAAATAGCCCAGCCTCGGCACGTTGTGGTACTGGATGATGAGCCTGCTCCCGTCGTAGTAGTAGTACGCCCTCTGCTCGTACCTGAACGTCAGGTCGTCCCACAGCGCCGCGACCAGGTTCTCGGGAACCCGGTACCCGTCGTTGGGCAAGGGCTGGTTGCCGTAGTAGTTCTCATCATCCGTGAACGAGATGAACCCGTTCGTACAGCAGTAGAACTCGCCGAAGGTCTGTCCGTAGAAGGGGAAGTCGAAACCTATGGGGAACGGCCCGTCGCTCTCGTCGTCCCCGTCCATCGGCATCAGCGTCCCCACGGACGTGATGTCGACCCAGTCGAATACCGGCCCCCCCGGCTCGTCGCTGTCGATCCAGGTGTAGCCGAATGCGTCCGGTCCCCCCTGCCCGTCCACCACGGGATGCCCGGGCCTCGGGTCTTCCTCGTCCTTCCCGAGTTCGAGGTAGTCCCCGGGGGTCATGGAAGAAGCCGTGAACGCCCCCGCATCCCAGACAAGATCGCTCCCGCCTTCGTTCATGATGCGCAGGTTCCTGGTGACCACCATCCCCTGCATCGCGGCGGCGCGCAGCGTGTCGGGATCGACCTCGATCTCCGGAGGCACGACGCCTTCCCCGGCCAGCGCGACGTAGACTTCGGGCTGGTCGCCGTCATTGCTGTAAAGCGTCAGAGTCCCGCTCGCCAAGCCCTCGGTGACCGGCGTGTAGACGATCTCCAGCCTCCTCGACTCCCTGGGATTGAGGTCGAAGGGGGTGAGATCGGTCGCAAACTCGGGATTGTCGATCGTAAGCGACGTCACCTGCAGCAGGTCCGTCCCGATGTTCGATACGTCGACCGCGAGCGTCTCGGCAAGACCTATATAGAGCCAGCCGAAGTCGAGCGCGGTCGGGTCGACCGCGATATCGGGCGCACCCGTCACATGCAGCGCCGCGTCCACCGACACGATACCGTTGTGAGGATCGTTGCTCAGAATGTCGATACGGCCGTTGTACCAGCCGCCGTAAAGCTCCGTCGCGTTGAAAAGCACGCTGAGGTCCTGTGTCCCGCCCGGGGGCAATGTGCCCTCCGTGGGGTTCACGGACAACCAGTCGGGAACGAAGGCGATCTCCACGGCGAGGTTGTCATGCATGTAGGCATCGTTGAAGACAATCGTCAGACCGTCGTCCTTGGCCTCGTTCTGAATGCCGATGGTCGCGCTTTCGATCTGGCCCACCATCTCCAGATACTGGAAGACGATCTTGCCGTTCGGATAGAGAATCACCTCAAACGTGAAGGTTCCCGGATCGTACGTACTCAGGCGTGAGACCTCGAAGAACTCGATGACGCAGCGCGTCCCGTCGTAGTAGTAGTACGTCCGGTAGTCACCCGTCTGGATCTTGAGGTCGTCCCACCACGGCGCCAGCAGGTTCTCGCACACCCTGTAATAGTCATTGGGCAGGGGCTGGTTCGAGTAGTAGTCGTCATCGCACGTGAAGCTCAAGAAACCGTTCGTGCAGATGTAGAACCCGCTGAACATGTTGCCGTAGAACGGGAAGTCAAACCCTATGGGAACGGGCCCGTAGGTGTCGTCGTCCCCGTCCAGCTCGATCAGGGTTCCGATCGTGGTGATGTCGACCCAGTCGAACACCGGGCCGCCCGGCTCATCGCTGTCCACCCAGGTGTATCCGAAGTTGTCCGGCCCGCCGGTTCCGTCCAGCTGCGGGCCGCCGCTCCTCGGATCCTCCTCGCCCTTGGGAACCTCCAGGAAATCGCCTGGAACGACGTCCGCCGCCAGCGCTACCGCAACCGTGAAGTCCAGGTCGCTGTTTCCGGCGTTCTCCACCGTGACCGTGTGGCTGCTGACCTCGCCGGTGAACAGGCTGTCCATGACCGACGTCGGCGTCACGACGATCTCCGGAGGCTCGAGACAGGTCCCGCTGAGGGGCACCACGAGCTCGGGCTGATCGGGGTCATCGCTGTGAATGGTGAGCGAGCTGCTCCTGTCGCCGACAGCCGAGGGCGCATAGCCGACGTCGATCAACTGGCTTGCCAGCGGATCGAGCGTGAAGGAGGATATGCTCACCGAGTACTCCGGGCTTCCAGTCGTCACGTCCGTGACGGTCAGCAAGTCGGTCCCCTGGTTGACGACCTCGAACTGGCGCACGGTGCTGAAGCCGAGATAGACCATGCCGAAGTCGAGACTCTCGGGCACCGCGGCGATGTCGGGGGCCCCCGTCACGTGGAGATGCGCCGGAACGTCGTAGCGCGGCACGTTGGGGTCGTTGCTGTCGATGTGAATGGCCCCGAGGTAATCGCCGCCGAAGAGCTCGGCCGCATTGAACCTTGCGAAGAGCTCCATCGACCCGCCGGGTGGAACCGTTCCGCCCGCCGGGTGCACCGACAACCACTCGGGCACAGCGGCGAAGCGGATCGCGAGGTTGTCGTGAACGTAATCGGCGTTGTGAACCACGGTAAGCCCGTCGTCCTTGGTCTCGTTCTGAATGCCGATCGTCGCCTCATCCAGCCTTGTTCCCTGCATGGACAGGTACTGGAAGATGATCTTCCCGCTCGGGTAGAGGATTATCTCGAAGGTGTACGGGCCGCCGGTCGAGTAGCGCGGCACGTCCTTGTACTCGATGATAAGCCTGGTGCCGTCGTTGTGGTAGTAAGCCTCGCCGCCGTATGTGAAGCGGAGGTCGTCCCACCATGCGGCGAGGAGGTTCTCCGGCACCGAGTACCCGGAGTTGGGAAGCTCGTAATTGGTCAGCGTTGTCTTCGTGCTCGTGAAGCTGACCCAGCCGTTCGAGCACGCGTAGAACTGACTGAACGTGTTGCCGTAG
>JALGWA010000119.1 GCA_025774425.1 bacterium | reverse complement strand
CGCTATGATCTCTTCTTCGGGGATTTCGAATCTCACAGCCCCAGGCTGCGCGCTTTCTTCGGGAAGATCTTCCGGGACAGCGGCGTGAAACGGGTCCTGGACTGTGCCTGCGGAACGGGACGCCATCTCCACCTGTTCCACAACCTCGGCTTCGACGTCGTCGGCTCGGACGTATCGCCTGCGATGTTGGAGCAGGCGCGCCGCAGCCTGAGCGAACGCGGGGTCAACATCCCCCTCAGGCGAATCGACTACCGGGAGCTCCCCGAGAACTTCGCCGAGAGGTTCGACGCCGTGGTGTGTCCTACGAGCGCCATTTGCGAGATGCCGGACCCGGCGGAGATCCTCCGGGCGTTCGAGAGCATGCGCGGGGTGCTGGGGAAGGGCGGGCTGCTCGTCCTCTCGCAGGGTACGACCGACAAACAGTGGGCGGAGAAACCGAGGTTCATCCTGGTGGAAGACGCGGCGGACTTCACGAGGTTGTTCGTGGTCGATTACTTCGGCCGGGGAGCCCGCTACAACGTCGTGGACATATTCCACGACGGCGGGGAGGGCCGCCTCGAGTCCTGGGGCGTCGACTATCCCCATATGGTCTTCCGGGACGGCCAGGAGGCCCTCCTCGAGTCCGCGGGCTTCCACGGCGTCGAGTTCTACGGTTCGTATGCCTTCGAGCCGTACTCCAAGGAGACCAGCGACCACCTGATCACCGTCGCCCGGGCCTAGTGGCCGGCGGCTCCGACTGTGGGTTCTTCGGGAGATTCTTGTGGCGGTCGGCGGGACGACCTGCTATAAACTCAAGGAAGCAACAACCCGGCCGGTACGGTGAATCGAGGGCGTATGAATCTGTGCCAGCTCGTTGAGCGGTTTCCCTCCGAGGAGACTCTCTGCAATCAGCCGAGGCCGTATTTCAACCACTCGGTCGAGATGAAATCGGTCTTCACGGCGGCCGAGAGGGCGGAGATGCTTGAGAGCGTCGGTCTCAATGTCTTCTACTTCCCCGCGGAGATGATCACCGGCTGCGATCTCCTGTCGGACTCGGGCACGACGGCGATGACCAACGAGCAGTGGGCCGCGCTCCACACGGGTGACGAGGCATACGGCTCCAACAGGGGCTACTTCATGCTGGCGGACCAGATACGCGAGACTTTCGGCGAGGAGTTCTTCTCAAGGCCCGTGAGCGGCAGGCCGAACGCCTTCATCTTCCACCAGGGACGGCCCTGTGAGGACGCGCTCTTCACCGTCCTGAGCCGTGTGGGTTCGAATCTCATCATACCGTCCAACGGCCATTTCGATACGACGCAGGCCAACATCGAGGCCAACAACATACGGGCGGTCAACCTGTTCTCGCCCGAGCTCAAGGACGGCGAGTCGGATTTCCATTTCAAGGGCAACATCGACATCGCCGGACTGAAGCGACTACTCGAGGAATCGGGCGACAGGGTGCCCGTCGTGTTCATCACAATCACCAACAACACCGGCGGGGGCCAGCCGGTCTCGCTCGCCAACATCGCCGAGGCCAGCGATATCGCGCACTCTTACGGCATCCCGGTCTTCTTCGATGCGTGCCGATTCGCCGAAAATGCGTGGTTCATCAAGCAGTACGAGAAGGGCTGCGGGAACAAGTACGTATGGGACATCGTCAAGGAGATGTTCTCCCATGTCGACGGTTTCACGATCAGCTTCAAGAAGGACGGGCTCTCCAACATGGGAGGCGGACTGTTCCTGCGGGAGGGCGGACTCTTCGTGCGGCGCTATCCGCACATACCGGACGCCCTTTTCAACTACCAGATAATGAAGGAAGGACACCCGACCTACGGCGGGCTGGCGGGGCGTGAGATCATGGCCCTGGTCGTGGGACTCCGCATCGTGACCCGCGAAAAGTACCTCACCCACAGAATAAACCAGGTCCAGATGTTCGGCCAGTCGATGGTCGAGCGCGGCATACCCGTCCTCACCCCGGCCGGCGGCCATGCCGTCTACCTCGACGTCAACAGGTTTTTCGAGGGCACCGGACTCGGGCGCGAGGATTACGCGGGCATATCGCTTACCGCACTGCTCCTGGCGGCGTACGGGCACAGGGCATGCGAGCTCGGCAACTTCGCGCTCGGCTCTTATGACGAGAAGACCGGCAAGGCGACCTTTCCCGAGGTCAACTTCGTGCGCTTCGCCATTCCCAGGCTCCGCTACGAGAGGCAGGACCTGGACTCGGTCGTGGAAGCCGTGCACGGCCTCTACGAGAACCGTGACGGTATCCCCGCGGTGGATGTCACCTACGGCAAGGAGCTCCGCCTTCGCCACTTCAAGGCGCGCTTCAGGTTTCGCACAGGCAAGGCGGGTTCGCGATGAAGGAGGCGGTCGACAGGATCCTCGAAGCCGAGGCGAGGGCGAAGAAAACGATCGAGGACGCCAAGAAAGAGGCCCGGCGCATCGTCGAGGAGGCGAGGAGCGGCCGGGCCGCAATACTCGAGAAGGCCCGGCAGGAGGCGCGCAAGCGCGTGCGCGAAGACCTCGAGAGGGCGGAGGCGGACGCCAAGAAGGAGGCCCGGCGGATCCTCGAAGAGGCGGAGAAACGGGCCCGCTTGCTCATAGACGGTGCGACGCTGAAGGACGACGGCTTGATCGAGGCGTGCATCAGGAAGATCGGCGGGTTGGAGTGATGAAGTCGCTGGGAAGGTACGCGGTGGCGAACGCCGTGACGAGGACGATGCTCTCCGACCTGCTGACAAGGGACGACTTCGACGCCATAGTCCATACGGGGTCCGTCGAGGAGGCGCTGGTCGCTCTGCGCCGGACATCCTACGGCGCCCATCTGCCCGAAGATCTGAAGGCCGATGAACTGGCGATCGAGAAAGCCCTCCGTGAGATCACGGCTCATCGCTTCCGGCGGGCGGCGAGGCATCTCAGGGGCGCTCCCGCGGAGGTCGGGAGGATACTGCTCTCACGCTGGGACCTCGACAATCTCGAATTCGCCCTCAGGCTGTGGCACGCAAGGGACACGTCGCTGGACGAGTACATCTCCTACCCGTCCTTCGTTTACGACATTCCCGTCTACCAGGTAACGGCCGCCGAGTCCATAGACGAGGTCGCCCTGGCGCTCAGGCACACGCCGTACATCGACCCGGTCGTCTCGGCGTCGAAGGCGTACAAGTCCAAGGGGTCGATCTTCTACGTCGAGACGGCCCTCGAGTCCGACCATTATGGGCGGCTTCTCCGCGCCATCGCGGCGCTCGGCGGGCAAGACGCCTCCGACGGGAAGCGCATGATCGCCTCGGAGATCGATCTGCTCAATCTCTCCTGGCTGGCGCGGCTCATGGAGTACTACGGCGTGCGTGAGGCCGAGGCCCGCGCGTTCATGATACCGGGCCCGTCCCGCATTTCGAGGCGCTTGTCGGCGCCCGGGGGAGTCGGCGAGGCGCTTTCGGAAATCAGCTCCGAGATCATAGAGGACGCCGCCCCCGGCCGCGGAAGGGCGGCCTCGGGCCTGGAGCGGCTCTCGCTTCTGGAGCGCGTGGTCGGCGACATGGGCGCGGCCATGGCGCGGGGCGTTCTCGCGGGATACCCGTTCAGGATCACCGGCACCATGGCTTTCTACATTCTCAGCCGGATCGAGCTCAGGAATCTCTGCACGGTCTTCGTCGGCAAGGCCGCCGGCGTCGCGGAGGCCGGCATTCAACAGAAAATCTACGGTTGGGGCTAGGGAAGCATGTTCGTTCCCGAGAAGATGAAGCGCTTGTCGGTCGCAATACTCCGGGAGGACATGGAGCCCGTCCTCGAGGAAATCGCCAGGGCGGGAGTGATGCATCTGACCAAGATAGAGGAGATCGACGAGTGGGCCGGGCAGCTGAGCTCGGCCGCAGCCGGCAGGCTCTCGAGCGAGTACATAAAGAGGCAGCGCAAGCTGAGAAGTCTTCTTGAGCAGGCGGCTCCGGGCGCACTCGAGATGGCCCCGGAGGAGGGCGGCGGAGGGGGCGAGATCGGGCTCGTCCAGATCAAGGACATCGACAGCGAGGCGGCGGCCATCGAGAAGGAGCTCAAACCCGTGCTCGACGCCAGGGCGGAGGTCGAGGCGAAGATCGGCGAGCTCGAGCGGCTGAAGTCCCAGTTCGAATCGGTAATCCCGGCCGGTCTTCCCCTGAGCGAGCTGGAGCGCTCGACGCTTCTTTCGAGCGCCGTCGGCACCATCGACGAGAAGGCCCTCCCGAAACTCCGGGACCGGCTTGCGGCGATTCCTTCGGCCGTACTGCCCTTCGCCTCCTCGGGAGCCGGCGTGGACGTCGTCGTAGTCGTGCTCAAGAGGGACAGGGAAGTGCTCGACCGCGCGCTTCGCGACCTCGGTTTCAGGAGGATCGAGATCCCTGATGAACTCAGGCGGCTGTCTTCCGACTTCATTTCCCAGGTCGACGGGGAGATAGAAGCGCTTCGCGGGAAACTTGAGGGACTCACGGCCGAGTTCGATGAAGCGACCGCCGGCGCCGTCCCGCGGCTCGTGAACCTTCTCGAGCGGGTGGAAGCCGCCATATTGCTTACGAGGATAAAGGACTACTGCAAGCTCACGGAGAGGACGTGCATTTTCTCGGGTTGGGTCCCCCGTGACCGGGTCGACGCGCTGGCGGCGAGGATAAGGGAGCGGACGGGAGGGAAAGCGGTGGTCGAGGTTGCGGACGCCGAGTCGATCCGCAAGGTGCGCGAGGGCAAGGTCGAGGTGCCCGTGCTGCTCAAGAATCCGTCGCAGCTCAAGCCCTTCCAGATGCTCGTCTCGGGCTACGGTATGCCGCGCTACAACACCGTCGACCCGACACTGTTCGTCGCCGTGACCTTTCTCATCATGTTCGGCATGATGTTCGGCGACCTGGGACAGGGGCTCGTGCTCGTCGCGGGCGGCCTCGTGACTTCGGCGAGGTCGGCGAGGTTCAGGGATATCGGGAAGCTCGTCGCCGCCTGCGGCGTCTCGTCGAGCGTCTTCGGCCTGCTCTACGGCAGTGTCTTCGGCGTGGAGGGGCTGATCCCGGCGATCTGGGTGAGACCCCTGGAGGGAATCAGCGACCTGTTCAAGGTCGCCGTCGGTTTCGGGGTGATAGTCGTCAGCCTGGGCATAATCCTGAACATCGTCAACTCGGTGAGATCGCATTCGTTCGTCGAGGACTTCTTCGACAAGTCGGGGCCGCTCGTCGGCATGGTCTACTGGTCGGGCATAGGCATCGCCGTCACCGTGATGATGTCTTCGGGCCGGGTGCCGCATCCGGCCGTCGTCACCGGGCTCTTCGTCGTGCCGCTCGTGCTCTTCTTCCTGAAGGGCCCCTTGCTCAAGGCGCTGGGCAGGCGGCGGGAGGCGTTCGCCGAGGGGGTAGGCACTTACATAATGGAGGGGATGGTCGAGGTCCTGGAGATACTGATGGGGTACCTCGCCAACACGGTCTCCTTCATTCGTGTCGCGGCCTTCGGGCTGGCCCATGCCGGGCTCTTCGTGGCCGTGTTCAGCCTGGCGGACCTCGTGGCCGCCAAGCCGGGCGGCGCCGTCGCCTCGACGATGATTCTCATCCTCG
>JALGWA010000118.1 GCA_025774425.1 bacterium | reverse complement strand
CATCGGGCCCGAACCCGGCTTCCATGGACTCGACGAAGTAGCCGTGCCCGTGCGGCGGGCCGATCATGGTGACGCTGTCGAAGAGATTGAACTCGAGCTCCGGGATGAGGAGCACCCGGTCGGCGATGCCCGACTTCCTGAGATATGCAAGGGCCTTCCCGGTGACGTGGCGCGGGTCCCGCTGGAAGTAGTTCTTGCTGTTGGCCTCGGCGATGTAACATATGAAGGTCATGTTCCTTACACCGCCGAACTCATCGAGAAAGTAGGCGTCGGGGTCGGGGATCAGGGACAGGTCGCCGCTGCGCATATGCGTGAACCCTTTGACGCTCGAGCCGTCGAATCCCACTCCGTCCGTGAAAGTACGGGCATCGACGTTGCTCACGGGCAAGGTGACCTGATGCCAGCTTCCCATGAGGTCGGTGAACCTGAAGTTCACGCCCTCGACCCTGGACCTCTTGATCCGCGCAAGCGCCCTGGCTACCGCATCACTCCTGCGACCCATGGAAACCTCCTGGGAACCTTCCTTCGGCGGCGTCCCGTTGCCCGGCCGGCCTACTCCTCCAGACCGAGTATCTCCACCATGTGAATGAATATGTCCGTGTTGTCGATGATACCCGCGAAGCCATCCTCGCCCGGGCCGATCGTGAAGACGGGAACCAGCGTGGCGGTGTGATCGCCGGAGACCCAGCCCACAACCGGGCAAGTCTCCTCCTCGAGCGTGTGGTACTGATCTATGTCCGGGTACCCTGCATACTCCCCCTTCAGCGCCGTTATCGCCGGGCCGCCGCAATCGTGGTCGGCGGTGACTATCACCGTGACGTCGGAATTTCTCTCCTGGTAGTCCAGCGCGTACCCGACGGCCGCGTCGAAGGCCATGAACTCACCCAGGGCGTCGACTATATCGTTCTCGTGCTCGGCATGGTCGATCCTGCCGCCCTCGACCATGAGCACGAAGCCGCGCTCGTTGCGCGACAGCACCTCGACGGCCTTGGCGGTCATCTCGGCGAGCGACGGGACGGTCTCGACGTCGCGGTCGAGCTCATATGGCAGATGCGCCGGAGCGAAGAGGCCCATGATCCGGTCGGCCTCCGAAGCAAGCATCGCCTCCCTGTCGTAGACGACTTCGAAGCCCGCCCGTGCGGCCGTCTCGGTGAGGTCCCCGCCCCGGCGGCCGCCCCCGCGCTCCGGCGGCAGGAAGTACTTCGACCCGCCGCCCATGGCCACCGCGGCGTCGCACTCCGCGACCTGGGCCGCGATGTCCCATTCATGCGATCGGTTCGGATGATGGGCAAGGAAGCACGCCGGGGTGGCGTGGGAAATCGACGTCGTGGTGACCGCGCCCACGGACTTGCCCGCACGCACGGCCAGCTCGAATATGTTGTCGACTTTCGTAGTGTCTGGAAGCATACCGATCATGCCGTTCTGCGTCTTCTTGCCGCAGGCGATCGCCGTTCCCGAGGCCGCCGAGTCGGTGACGAGTTTGTCGGCGGACGAGGTGCTCGCATAGCACGTTCTGCCCTTGTCCGCCAGACGCTCGATGTTGAGCACGGAGTTGAGCTCCATCTCGGAGTAGATCTTCCCGATCGAGAGGATCTGCGGTCCCATCCCGTCGCCGATGAGAAGGATGAGGCTCTTCGCCGCCGCCTCCGCCCCCTGCGCGCCCGGTACGACACCCGCCACGCCCAGCAACAAGGCCGTGACGAGGACGGCCGCCGCACGATGTCTCCCTGTCTCTCGCTTGTCCACGCGCATCTCCTTTGTAGTGGTATCGCCGTATGGTAATAATCGGAGGCCGCCGCCCACTTGTCAATACCGCGCTGCCGGCGTCCCTGCGGGCGGGAACAAGGGGCCGGCCCGCCCCGCGTCGCGCTAGCCGCTGGAGCCCGTGGCCATGGCGTTGATCCGCCGGGCGAGAGTCTGCGCCGCCGTCTCGACTTCCGCCGTCATCCTCCCGCCGAAGGTGACGCTCCGGGGCTCTATGCCGATGAAGTAGGTCGCGCTCGCCGCCTGGCTTTCGATGAAATCGGTGAAGAGGGAGAGCGTGGGCATGTGAGTCGAGCAGCCGCCCGCGGCAAGCTCGTCCTTGCGGACCGCCCTCACCTCGCCGGGCCGGCCGCCCATGCACACCGCGTCGATGACGATGACCTTGTCGGGCTTCTCGCGTACTATGACACCGAGGTAGTTCTCGGGTGTCTCGCCGCAATTCACGACCCTGAGGCGCGCCGTCTCCTCTATGAGGCCGGCGATGAACGGACCGACGCCGTCGTCGGCCCGGAGTTCGTTGCCGACACAGGCGATCACCACCTTGCCGGTCAGCATTTCCCTGAGAAGATCGTCGTCGAGCATAGGATTGATCCACGCAGGCCCCGGCGCCGGATAACGCCGCACCGGTCCTTGATCCGCCCGGGTCGCGGCCCGCCTCAGGCCCTGAGCTGGACCTCACGCCTGCAGGCCGGACAGAGGACTCTCACGACGTCGTGTCTCCCCACCTCCAGCCCTTCTTCGCGCTCAGGCATCTCCCCGAGCATGGCGGCGTCTCTCATCGTCGTGAGAAGAAGCGTGGGATTCGAGTACGCGAGCGGGCCGAGCTTGTCCGCGACCCACTTGATATGGTCAGGAGTGCCGACCACGGCCCCGCATCTCTCGCAGAGAATGAGCTCCTTCTCTATACTCGTTACCGCGTCGTTCCGGTCGAGATATACGGTGGCGTAGTCCTTACTCATCTTGATGCCTTTCTTGGTAATGCAGGTCGCCTCGCATGTGCCGCAGTAGATGCACTTGTCATAGCGAAGCGAGATTGTCCTCTTCCTCTTCTCGGGGTCGTCGACGACCTGGATGTCGTCCGCCGGACACGCTTCCGCACACGCACCGCACCCCACACAACCCTCCTCGTCGAACTTCGGCATCCCCCTGTACCGCTTCTCGGGTTCGGAAGGCTGGTACGGAAAAGGATGGGTATAAGGTCCTGTGAACAGTGCAGTCAGCGCTTCCCTTAGAACTCTAACCTGAAGGATTCCGGGTAACTTCATTTCCTGTCTCCATGCTGAGTCTTGATCTTCTCTGCACGTTCCTCGAATTGGTCAACGACGCTCTTTTCCCAGAGCCGCACGCCCGACAGGTACGAACCACGCGCCAGCGCGTGCGCGCCGGTCGGAGAGGTCAGGACTATGAACGCGGCGCATAGAATGGCCTTTATGGAAATACCGGGGTCGGCCGTCACTACGGCGGTGCCCACCAGAATCATCACCGTTCCGAGCGTCACGCACTTGGTTGCGGCCTGGAGCCTGTTATAGACGTCGGGAAACCTTACGAGCCCCATGCAACCGAAGAAGTCGAAGAATGCACCTATGGTAATGAATATATATCCTA
The DNA here is from genome assembly GCA_025774425.1 of bacterium. Lineage (GTDB taxonomy): Bacteria > Arandabacterota > Arandabacteria > Arandabacterales > JALGWA01 > JALGWA01. Next base: position 2,183 of record JALGWA010000118.1, on the reverse strand, counting down.
CGATCACATTGCTACTCATCGAAACGCCTCCCTTCCAGGTGCTTGGACAGGGCGAGTGTTCCCACGAAGCTGACCAGAGCCCATGCGATCGCCAGGTTCATGTAGAAGCCCCTCCGCATCGTTATCGCCGAGAGGCAGAGGAAACCGACGACGACCGTTCCGAGAATGTCAATGGCGACGCTTCGATCCGGGGCCGTGGGGCCTTGGCCGATCCTATACAGTCACAAGAATGACGAGACCGTAAGAATGGCCGCGATGAAGTAGACGAACGTCATTCAAACATCCTCCTTATCATCTTCTCGAATCTGCCGACGATGTGCTCGGTCGCTCCCTCGACGTCCCGGGCCTTCACGTTGATCCAGTGAATGTAGAGATAACCGTCGTCCGTTATGTCGACGGTGAGAGTTCCGGGCGTAAGCGTGATCGAGTTCGCGAGCATCGTCCGCCCAGCGGGGCTCTTGAGACCGGTCTTGACCCTGACGATTCCCGGATGGATCGGCATCTCGGGATGGATCACCCTGTAGACGACGTCCAGGTTCGCGAGGATCACGTACCAAGAGAAGTAGGGAACGTAAACTATGATCCAGAAAATCCTCCGCAACACGGTTCCCACGCCGATCTGCTTCGGAATCCTGTCGCCCATGTAAAGACCGACGAACAGCGCGACGACGATACCCACCACCGTGCTCTGCATCCTGAGTTCGCCGGTAACGGGATCGAACGGCCACACCAGGAGGAACCATAGCAAGTACGAGATAATCACCAGGGTCAGCTTTCTCAAACCAGCCCTCCTTACATACCCAAAATGCCAGAAGCGTAATTGAGTCCCTCTTGCAGCACCTTAGCGGCCGGGGTCAAGAACACTTCTCTTGCCTGAGGGATCCAAAGTAACCCCATGAATATGGTGAGAACGGCCAGGCCCAGCATCGGCGCCTGCATGAAGCCCGGCACTTCCCTGGCGCCGGCGTATGCCTCCTTGGGCGCCCCGAAAAACGACCTGCGCTGCAGCCTCATGTAGGCCGCCAGCGTCAACACGCTGACTGCGGCCGCCCAGGTCGCGTAACCGTAACGCTCGGCGTGCACGCAGGCGACGATGATGAAGAGTTTGCTCCAGAAACCGGCGAACGGCGGGATCCCCGCGATCGACATCGAGCCGATCATCGCCGTGGCGCTCGTAACCGGCATCTTGTCCCGCAAACCGCCCATCTTGTTGAGGTCCCTCGTCCCCGTCGAGTACTCGATCGCACCGGCGTTGAGGAACAGAAGCGACTTGAAGACCGCGTGGTTCACCAGATGGAACAAGGCCGCGGCGATGCCCAGCCGGGTCCCGAGCCCGAGCCCGAGAACGATATAGCCGACCTGGCTGATGCTCGAATAGGCGAGGAAGCGCTTGATGTCGTCCTGGCCCATGCACAGCAGCACACCGACCACCATCGAGACCGTTCCGAGAACCAGGAGAATCGTCGACAGCAAGGGCGTAAGCCCGATGACGTTGAGGAGAATCCTCGCCATCGCGTAGATCCCGATGGTCTTGATCACGAGACCCGAGAGCATGGCCGAGATCGGCGCCGGCGCCGACGGGTGTGCATCGGGCAGCCACGCGTGGAACGGAACGAGCGCGGCCTTGAGGCCGAAGCCCGCGACGAAGAGCGCGATGGCGAACATATGAATCGGCCCGAAACCGCCGACCAGCTGCATCGACATCTGGGCCATGTTCAGGCTTCCTGTCAGCGAGTACATGATCGCAATGGCGAAGAGGATCATCGACGAGCCTACGCTGCCCAGCACGAGATACTTGAAGGAGGCCTCCAGCTCCTCGTGCTCACAGCCGAAGGCGACCAGCGCGTAGGAGGCGATCGAAGCGATCTCCAGGAAAACGTAGAGGTTGAACAGGTCGCCGGTCAGCGCGACTCCCAGCATGCCGGCTTCCATGAGCAGGAACAGGCTGTAGAAGCGGGCCTTCGACGTGAACTTGTCCATGTACTGGATCGAATAGAGCGTCACCATGAACGAGATCAACGTAATCGTGACGAGCATGAATATCGAAACCCCGTCCAGCAAGAGGTTGATACCCAGCGGTCTCCCCAGTCTCGGCACCGAGCCGCCCATCCAGTAAACGCCGTTCTTGCAGATAACCGAAACCGCCATGACGAGCAACGCCAGCGTCACCAAGTTCGCCAGGG
>JALGWA010000117.1 GCA_025774425.1 bacterium | reverse complement strand
CTATCGTCATAGCAACGCGAGCCTACAAGGCCGCATCGGGGGTGTCAAGCCAAAATCCCCCGGGGTCAGAGCTCAAAATGCACAATCGGGCGTCCTCCGGTCGGGCGGGGTCAGACCGCCGTGCCTCCATTCGATCCGGCCCCCGTGAACAGGTGACCCCACTCCGCCCGGACAGGTACACTCGACCCTAGTCGTGGAGGTCCCAGGCGAGGCCGAACTCATAGGAGCGGGCCGGAAGGCCCGGCCTGTCCCAGCCGATGGGGATTGTCTCATTGAAGAGGTTCCGAACGCGGAAGAAGGCTCGGGCGTCGTCGATCGCCAGGAAAGCATAAAGCATGGCGGACCTCACCGCTGGCAATTCGGCGTCGCTCACGCACTCGGTCTCGGTACATTCCTCGTCGATGCAACTCCTCCGGTGACCGAGGCTGATGCTCGACGACCATCTGCCTGCGAAGGTGACGCCTGACCTTATGTGCCGCGTGAAGCGCAGCCTGTACCTGAGCCCCCAGGCCAGGACGTCCGCCGGCTGGACGTCGCCGGCCCCCTCGATGTCCCTCCCGCCTCCGCTTCTCGACCATGCGACGACGGCCTCCAGACCGTGCCAGGGCGGAAGTCGGACCTGGGCCTCTCCCCCCAGCATGTCGAAGGCGGCCCCCTCGATGGGGCTTATCCTGCACGAATCGTCCGTCCTGTAGAGGATCGCCCCCGTCACGTCATAATAAAACACATTCAGGGACACCTGTATTACATTGCAATCACAGAGAATACCGCCCGATATACCCCTTGTCACCTCGACCTCGTCCCCGCCCGTGGCCCGCCGGGCGGGCGGGTAGGAAAAGCCCCTCTCCACCCGGCCGAAGACATCCAGCCTTTCACCCACGGCGTATGAGACGGGAAGAGAGACGGCATACTGAAAGTCGTGTTCCGAGTTCTTCTCGGCCCTCAGCACAGCCTCGCCCGCCAGATTCTTCCACGCGCATGCGAACTCGCCGAAGACCGAACCCTCGGTTATGCCCCCGGCATCGGTCGTGTTCTTGCGCTCGAAGCGGGTCCCCAGCCGCCTGACTCCCCCCTCCCCCCCGCGTTTCCAGTCCAGGCCGACCCCGAAGAGCGAAGCGTCATAGGTCTCCTCCGGACCTCCGCGGAACGTCTCTGTCACGTCGAAGTGATAGAAGTCGAGGTCGAACACCGACTCCCTCCCGACCTCGAAGGACAGGTCGAAGAAGGTCCGGCTGTCGAGCCGGCTCGTGAAGTCCTCTCCCAACACACCCGTGTCACCGACATGCCTGTATGCCGTGACGTCGAACTTGAGCGAAGATGGGAAACGGGCCGAGAGTTTGCCGTAGAGCTTCTCCATCTTGTAGCCGGCCCCGTCCGCGAAGCCCGCCGTACTGAAATAGTCGTACGCGCCCATGAAGCCGAAATCGCGGCCCACGCTCCGCATGAAACTCGCCCCGACGAGGCGCGTGTCGAAGCTGCCGAACCACACGTTGACCCTGGTCAGCGGAACGGGAAGCAGAACGTCGTGGGAGACGACATTGAGCAGTCCGCCCGTGGCCCCGCCGCCGAACAGAGCCGTGGCCGGCCCCTTGAGCGCCTCGACCCTCTCCGTTCCCTCGATGGGAAGCCAGTGCGGGTCGAATACCTCGACCTGCGGATCGGTCAGGGGAACGCCGTCGAGCAGGAAGCCCGTGGCGCGTGGATCCCGGCCCCTCATGCTTATGAACAGCGGCCCCCCGTAGAGTCCCCGGGTTATGTACCTCAACCCGGCGTCCATGAACAGGGCCTCGGCCGGTTCCGAGGAGACGAACTCGAGATTCTCCTCTCTGCCCGCCGAGGCGTAGTCGAGGGCGTACAAGCGCCGCAGCCCGGAGATCGAGGCTCCGAGGAGCGCCGAGTCCGCCGGCGCGTATCCGGGCCCCCCCGAGGGAACGGAGTCAGGCGCGGCGACCACGGAGTCGGCCGCCTGCCACATCGAGTCGGCGGCCGCGCCGAGCGAGTCCCCCGCCGCCGGTCCCTCCTCCGCCTCGGCCCGCGAAGGCAGAGCCGGGCCGCAGACGAGGCACAATGTTGTCACGATCACCAGCGGTCTCATGTCATCCCGCACCCCTTCGAGACCTGGCCCTCGAGAAGACGAACGCGCCCACTCCCGCGAAGATGAGGACATTGGACACCACATGCATGACGGAGAACGGTATGCCTGCCGCTATGAACGGCAGAGGATCCCTCCACCTGCCCATGGTCACGGCGAAACCGTAGTTGGTGAGAACGTCATAGAGGAAGGTTAGCACACCGCCCGAGACGCCTGCAAGCAGAGCGGCCCCGCCCGGAGAGCGGGCGAGCCTCAGCGAGAGCGCACCCGAGCATCCGATCAGGGCCATGCCGGCGACCTGCGCGCCAAGGACGGGAAAGGCCGCCGGCCCCAGAGGATTCAACAGGGAGAACAAACCCATGGAAACAGCACCGACGAGACCGCCGGCGGCCGCGCCGAGCAAGGCGCCTGAGAAAAAACAAACGGCGGATATGCCCTCCACGTTGGGCACGGCCACTAGAAGCAACCCCAGGGTGACGCCGAGTCCTATCAGTACGGCCGTGACGGCAAGACTGGACTTCATGCGGCCCCCGTTCAGCCGCCTATCGCCTGATGCACTCTCCGGGCGATTATGAGTTCCTCGTTGTGCGGAATGCAGTAGACCCTCACATCGGAGTCGGACGCGCTGATCTCGCCCTCCGCCCACACGAGCTGTTCATTGGCCTCCCTGTCCAGCTTGAGTCCCATGAATTCGAGGTCCCTGCAGACCATCTCCCTGATGACGGGATAGCCCTCGGCCATGGAAGCCGTGAACACGACGACATCGACCCCGCCGAGCTCGAGCATATACGCCCCGAGATACTTTCTTACCCGGTGCGCGAAGACCTCGAGCGTCGTCCGCGCCCTCTCGTCGCCACCCTTGGCGGCTGCGACTATGTCTTCGAAGGTCCCCATGCCGCTCAGGCCCAGCAAGCCCGAACGCCTCGACAACAGGTCACCGAGCGTCCTCGGGGTCAGGTCCTCCCTCGCCATGATGTGGAGAAGAGCCTCGGGATCGACGTCGCCGCAGCGCGTCTCCATGACGAGACCTTCGAGCGGCGAAAACCCCATGGAGGTGTCGGTGCACTTGCCGTGGTCGGTCGCCGTGACACTCGCGCCCCTTCCCAGGTGCATGCTGATGACGCGCGCTTCGCCGAAGGGAATGCCGGCGAGCAGGCAGGCGCGTTCGCAGGCGTACCTGTGTGACGGTCCGTGGAAACCGTATTTCCGCACACCGTACTGCGAATAGTACTTGTAGGGCAGCCCATAGAGATAGGCCTTGGGAGGAAGCGTCACGTAGAAGGATGTGTCGAACACCGCCACATGCGGCACGTCGGGAAGCAACGCGCGCGCCGCCTTCACGCCTTGGAGATTGTAGGGATTGTGCTTGGGTGCGTAATCGGCGAAGTCGGCTATGTCCGAGATCACCTCGTCGGTTATGACGGCGGGCTCCGTGTACTTGCTGCAGCCGTGGACGACGCGATGACCGACCGCTCCAATCTCGTCCACGCTCCCGATCGCACCGATCTTGGCGTCGACGATGCTCGCCAGCACGTGCCTGAGGGTGGTCCTGCAGTCCGGAAGGTCGAGGACGACCTGATGAACCGAGCCCGCTCCCACTCGATGCTTGAGAATCGCGGTGCGCGTCCCGATGCCCGTCACCCTGCCGCGGGCCAGTATCTCGTCTTCCGAGGATTCCCAGAGGAGATAATCGAAGTCGTAGGCTTCCGAATCCAACACGAGAACAATCATCCGGCTCCCTCCGCGAAACAAACGGGCGGTCCGCACCGCCGGGCCGTAATCTCAACGGGGATGTTAAGGTCTGCGTTCCGGGGTGTCAAGCGCAATGAAGCGGGCTCAGTAGGACCTCGCACGCTCGAGGTCTTCGATCACCGACGCCCCGACGGTGCAGGAGCCCAGGAGTAATGTTCCGTCCTTGCCGCCGTGCGAGTCGGAACCGCCCGTCGCCACGAGGCCGAGCTTCTCGGCCATCTGCTTGTAGTGATCGACTGCGTGCCTGTCATGCTTGGGATGATGGACCTCTATGCCCCTCATGCCCGCGGCGACGAAGCCCGGGATGAGGTCATCCCTCCTCAGCGTGCCCGGGTGGGCGAGAACTGCGACACCCCCGGCTTCCCTTATGATGTCGAACGCCTCACTGGGGCGGAGATGATACTTCTGGACATAGGCCGGGGAATGGAAGCCTATGTATTTCCGGAAAGCCTCCTCGTAGTTGTCGATGACCCCGTTCCTGAGGAGGGCCTGAGCTATGTGCGGCCGGCCGACGGCCCCGTCGCCCGCGATCTCGAGCACCGAGTCGACGTCTATTTCGACCCCCATGCCGCGCAGGAGCTCGACCATCTTTATCCCGCGCTCCCTCCTCGCGTTCCTGAACTTGGTGAGATGCTCGAGCAGTTTCTCGCTCCGCGTGTCCAGGAGGTAGCCGAGAATGTGTATGTCGGCCTTGCCGTCATAGGTGCTGAACTCCGCCGCGGGAATCACCCGGAGGCCGCAGAGCTTGCCCGCTTCGACCGCCTCGTCGACCCCGGCGACTTCGTCGTGATCGGCGATCGCTATGCCGGCAAGCCCCAGCTCGCATGCAGCCTCGACGACTTGCGTCGGTGACATGTCACCGTCGGAAAAGGTCGTGTGTATATGGAGGTCGTAGAGATCTTCCAAGAAACCTACTCCGCCGCTTCGAGGAGACCCATCCGTTCCGCGACATCGCGGTAGGAGGTATCGATCTCGAGTATCTCCCCGAATAATACCCTGGCGCGGTCCTGTTGGCCAATCTTTTCGTAGGCGTCTGCGAGATTGTACTTGAGCCCCAGGCACTTCTCGCCGGAAATGTCACATGTGCCCAGCGCCGACTCCAACTCCTCTATCGCAAGCTCGATGTCGCCCTTCTCGACGAAACACTTGCCGGTCATTTCTATACACTTGAGTTCCAGGTCCGGGCTCCTGCGCGCGACTCCGAACTCTGCGAGCGCCTCGTCGAAGAACCCGAGGTCGAGATAAGAGAGGCCCATGTCGTAATGACTCTGATGATCTTCTTCCCCGATGGCCCTTCTCACCTCTTCGCGGAAACTCGTCAGTATCTCGTCTACGCTGAGGGGAACATGATGCGCGAGGCCGATGCGCTTGTGCACGATTTCGACCTTGTCGTTCCGCTCCCCCTCGGTGGTGACTTCCGCTTCTTCGATGTCCTCGCCGCCGCCGAGTTCGACCGCCATCGCGCGGAGTTCGTCCGCCTTGCTCTGGTCGCCCTTCTCCTTGTATATGTCGCTGGCGGCGATCAGCTCGCTCCTCGCCTCGTCCGCCATGCCGATCTCGACGTAGACCTTGGCCAGCTGCTCGCGGACGGCGGCCCTGCCCGGAGCGGCCTCTATGACCCTCTTGAGGGCCTCGGCCGCCTCCCGCATCTCGCCCCGTGCGACGAGCTTCCCGGCGTACTCGAGGAAATAGCCGATCGCCTCGCCCGTGAACCTCTGCTCCAGGTAGAGTTCGCCGAG
>JALGWA010000116.1:3111-8703 GCA_025774425.1 bacterium | reverse complement strand
CGGACTGAACACCCTCACAGTGTCGGGATAGCCCGTGTGAGGCTTGGACGCGAAGACGCATGCGATCAGCCGGCCGTCGGGCGACCACGCGGGGTCAAACCATACGTTCGATGCCAGCTTCACGATCGAGGGAGGGCGGGCGCCGTCAAGGGGATCGGGCCCCAGGTCCGCCAGCACGAGATCGTCCTCGGGCGTCACGTACGCGAGCTGGTAGCCTGCGGTGGCACCGCGGCCTTTTCCGGTGACCGCATCCCGACCGCAGCCGGTGCCCGCGGAGGTCAACAGCATCGCCGTCAACGCGGCGGCAAGCACCGGCCGCGCGACCGGAATATGCTTCATCGCCGGCTCACCACCTACCTTCTCTTGTAAAGGGCAACCTCGCTGCCGCTGTAACCTTCGTCGATGAGGTCGCTTATGTGGTCGCGAGTGCTGCTGCCGGGGTCCCGGATGTAGAAGTCGTCCGCGGAGCGCCCGTCTCCGTAAACGCCGTGGACCACGACCCAGTGATCCAGGATGCCTTGTCCTCGCTGCAGTTGTCGGCGGCGTACGCCCACATCAGTGGACACGCGTTGTCTCCCAGACAGGCGTTCAACTGACCGGGGCCCTTGTTGGCCGCTCCGTAGTATGTGAACACCATGGCGGTCGAGGTCAGGCAACATCCCTTCTTGTGGATCTTATATCCACACGTCTGCATCAGTTGAACTGCTTGAAGGACGGGACGTAGAGATAAATGTCGAGCAGCGCGTCCGCCCTGATCTCGTGGTAGCCCGGATATTCGCTGGGGTCGAGCACCGGTGTCTGTTGATCGAGCGTTTTTCCTCCGGCCAGGGCGACGCTCCCCTGTTCCTGTGTTGCCAGGGACGTACCCATCTACGCCAGCGCAAGGCCGATCACGAGAACTACACTTGCGACTCTGTACTTCTTCACCACAATTGATACCTCCTTTCTTCCCAATGGTCTTCTTGCCATATAATACATCTGCTTACGCGCACCCCGTACGGTCCTACTTCGCCGGGACAGGAGATCCGACAGCAGACAAGAAAACATACGATTGTGGGTTGGGTTTGGTGCCGAGGCACGAGGCGCAGTTCAGCGCGAAGCTCCGGCCCCGCTTCCGCACGGCGCAGGCAGCGCGGGGCCGGGCGCCCAGCCGCCTCATGCAGCCTAGGTCATAAGGCCCGGAGGTACGATGAGTCCGATGAAACGAGCGGTGCTTGTTGAACCGCAGCAGATCGTCATGGAAGAGACGGACGACCCCACGCCGGCCGCCGGGGAGGTCGTCATAAGCGTAGCAGCCTGCGGCATCTGCGGGACCGACCTTCACGCTTACCGCGGAAAACACCCCTCCATCACATGCCCGATCGTCCCCGGCCACGAATTCTCGGGACGGGTCGCGGCCGCCGGCGAAGGCGTGAGGGAACGCAGGCCGGGAGACAGGGTCGCCGCCCAGCCGTCGATCGCTTGCGGCTCCTGCCGGAACTGTCGGGATGGACGGCCGAACATCTGCAGCAATCTTCGCGTACTCGGGTGTCAGGTCGACGGGGCGATGTGCGAGCGTATCGCGGTGCCGGCGGACCTCACGTTGCCGCTCGCCGATTCGGTCAGCTTCGTCGACGCGACGCTCGTCGAACCGTTGGCCGTCGCGGTCCACGCGGCAAGGCGAGGAGGGGTCCGGCGGGGCTTCAGGGCCGTAATACTCGGTGCGGGACCCGTGGGGCTCTTCCTCCTTCAGGCGCTGAAGGGTCTGGGGGCGGCGTCCGTCGGCATAACCGACATCGTCGACGCCAGGCTTCGAACCGCCGGGAGGCTGGGCGCCGACTGGACCGCGAACCCCGATCGGGACGACCTCAGGGCCGCCATCGCGAGCGAGTACGGCGAACAGGGAGCAGATGCCGTGTTCGAGTGCTCCGGCTCCGAGAACGCGCTCAACCAGGCGGTCGACCTCTCCAGAAAGGGAGGCAGGGTCGTGCTCGTCGGCATGTACGAGGAGCCTCAGAAGCTTGCGAACGCGAACTACCTCCACGAGCACGAGCTCGATCTCCTGGGGAGCCTCCTCTACATAGACGCCGACTTCCGCCTAGCCCTCGAGCTGATAGAGAGGAAGGCCGTGAGCACAGAGCCACTGATAACCCACAGGTTCTCCCTGGACCAGGCGGCGCAGGCATTCGAGACGGTGGACAAGAAAAGGGACGAGGTCGTGAAGGCCTGCATCACCATCGGGGAGTGAAGCTGCTCATTGTATCTCGCTGCAGGGTGATACCGTGCGCGATTCATTATACTTAAGTTCAATCGGTCGGCCGATCATTAAAGTTTTTGGCCGAAATGTTTAATGCGCGCTCTAATCACTGCTGGATCGCCTGAAGGATCTCCTCGGCGACATAGAACCTACCGCGGGTGGTTTGGCCTGCGTAGCGGAGAACTCCCACATCCATCAGTTTGTTCACATGTTGCTGCGCGGTCGGGTACGAGACGTTCAGCATCTGCTGAGCTTGAGGGATAGAGATTATCGGCCGTTCAAATAGGCCGTCAATCAGATCAGAGAGTAACTGCGAAGCGCGACGCTGTCTTACGCGTTGGTGAAACTCTCGTTGCAAGTCCTGCAGCCGTCTCGCCCGACCGATCGCCTCGCACGACTGCTCCGCGACGCCCTCCAGGAAGAACAGCAGCCAGTCACGCCAAGCCCCTCGCTCGCTGATGGCCAGGAGCAGGTCGTAGTAGTCCTGTCGGCGGCGCTCGAAGAAGGCGCTCAAATAGAGCAGGGGCTGCGGCAGCAGATCCCAGCCAACCAGCAGTAACGAAATGAGCAGCCGTCCGATACGTCCATTGCCGTCCAGGAATGGGTGTATAGCCTCGAACTGATAGTGGATGAGCGCCAGACGAACCAGAGGCGGTAGCTCGTTGCCGCCGTGTACGTACTTCTCCAGGTCGCCCAGCGCCCTGTGCATCTGCTCGACAGGCGGCGGTACGAATTCAGCATCCTCTATGGCGCAACCCGGCCCCCCGATCCAGTTCTGTCTTCGGCGGAACTCACCGGGCGTCGCCCGCTCTCCGCGCACCCCCTCCATGAGGCGCTTATGAAGCTCTCGCATGAGACGCAGGCTGACTGGCAGGGTACTCAGCCGATCAAGGCCGTATTCCAGCGCGCGTACGTAGTTGAACACCTCGCGAACGTCCGGCTCAGATGCAGACGACTCGAGACCGGGAAATGACTGCTGCTCCAACTCGTACGCGTAGAGGTCGCTGATTTCAGCTCTGGTACCTTCGATGCGGGACGAGAGCACGGCTTCTCGACGCACGAACGGGCGGATAAGCAGGTGCGGGTTTGCTATGGTACGGCCCAATCCCGCCAGCTCGCCTAAGGCTCTGTCGGCCTCAGAGAGCGCGGCGCCGAGTCCTACATCGAAATCGAGACTAGGCGGTAAAGGGTTGGGTACAAAGGCCCAGTACGCGGTCTTGCCACGTCCCACTCGCAGCAGCCGTCCCGCGCTTGAACTCCGGAACCGCTCAGGATCCACGTGCTGCACCGCCTCGACCTGAGGGTTGTCTTCCTCACCTGGTGGCATCGTAGCTCACGATAGACATACACCGAACCCTCGCTCCCTATTCGACGCCGACACTCTCGATACCTACTCACTCAATCGTGTGTCCCGGCGTCTCCGATCGAGTCGGGTGCGGAAAGCAGATCGATCGACCGAGAATCGAAGGGGCGCCGACCCGGACCGGACCGGCGCCCCTCGGACCCCCGTTCTCCTACTTCCTCGCGGTCGTGAACGAGAACGTGTAGTCGTCAATCGGCGATCCCTCCGCGGCGCCGTCCCCGTCCCCGTCGAGGCCCTTGCCGGTCGCGTCCGTCACGGTGCCCTTACGACTACCGTCACGGTCTCGGTCGGCGAGAAGCTCGACGTGGGGTCGAACGTCGCTACGAACGTGCTCGGATCGTAGCTGAGGCTGCCGTCGATCGACCCGCTCTTCGATCCCGTCACGTCCAGGTCGGCGAGCGAGATGTTCACGTCCTCGTCGAAGGTGATCTCTATGTTCAGGTCCAGCTTGACGTTCTTCGTGCCGTCCGCGGGGGACGTCGTCACGACGCTCGGCGGCGTGTTCACCGGCGGGTACGTGCCGTTGACGTAGTAAGTCTTAGCCTCGGAGGTAATGTAATTCTGGAAGTCCTGCAGCTCCTGCTGCAGCTCGGCGTCCGTCAGGTTGGACTGGAGCATCCGCGTTATGAACTGGTCATACTCGCTGAACGCCCAGTTCTCCGTACCGAAGGCGTACTCCTGGATCCCGCCCTCGCCGTAGTAGCCTCCGACGCCCGCGAGCGCGTCCGGACCTATCGTATGGTCGATGTTACGGCCGTCGGAGTAGCTGCCTGAGTCGTCGTTCGTGTAGTCGTACACCTGGTGCCGCTTCTCGTTGCACTTCAGGTACATGTCGCTGAGCGCCGCGGGCGGCCCGTCGGCGAAGGCGTTTGAATTTTGGCAGATATCAACACATGCTGGAAGCTACGGTGGTCGGATCGGTTCGGCTCGATACGAGACAAGAGAAGCGCCGTCCCGAATTCATCGGGCAGCGCCTCTCTCAAGACCGGGCCCCCAAAAGTTTACTATTAAGCCCTCAGTCCGATACCGCGTCCTTCAGTGGCTTCCCCGCTCTGAACACGGGGACTCTGCGTGCCGGGATCGTGATCTCCTGGCCCGTCTGCGGGTTCCTGCCCTTCCGCGCGGATCGAGAGCGAACCTCGAAGCTCCCAAAGCCGACCAGAGAGACCTTCTCCCCCGCAGCCAGGCTGCCGGTGATCGCATCCACTACGGCGTCGACCACGCGTCCCGAGCCCTTCTTCGTGAAGCCGGTCCGGTCGGCCACCTTCTGGATGAGCTCAGCCTTGGTCATGCCTCGCTCGCACCTCCCTCCCCAGTACCCAGTATGTAATAATCTGGGCCACGCCTCGATTCCTTGTAATTCTCCACCAATGCTCTATCTCCTGCCGCGGCGCGCCAGCCGGGGGCGAGAAAGAGCCATAATTACCTCCCGTTCACCCTCTCAGCCGCACCTGATACGCGACGACGACCCATTTGCGCGGCCGTCGCGGCGGGCGAGACGGCGGTACAGCCCCACAGGCGGGCGTCGGCGGCGTACGCCGCCGCGCCCCTCTCGCCAGAGGTGCGGGGCCCGTCGGACAAGCGAAACCCCGTGCCCGACCGTACCCGCGTTCGGATCACGGGGAAAGCATTGGGCGGCCACGCCTGTCCACCGGCCCGTCACGAGCCGAGCGCCGCCCTACCCGGCGGACGAAGACGCCGCGGCCGCGCCTAGATTATTATGCAGATCAGGCCGCCTCCTCCCTCGTTCACGATCCTGGTAAGGGTCTCCTGAAGCTTCTGCTGCGCGTTCTCCGGCATCCTGTAGAGCTTCGACTGGATGCCTTCCCTCAGGAGCTCGTGGATGGGCTTGCCGAAGATATCGGACTTCCAGATCCGCGCAGGGTCGTCCTCGAATTGGTCTACGAGGTGGCGCACCAGATCCTCCGACTGCTTCTCGGACCCGATTATGGGGGTCACTTCGGTCCTGATGTCCGCGCGTATGAAGTGCAGC
>JALGWA010000116.1:0-3101 GCA_025774425.1 bacterium | reverse complement strand
AGCGACGGCGCCTGGGCGCGGAGCCTCACCCCGTACTGACCACCCTTGCGGACGAGCTCGGGCTCCTCGAAGACCATGTCCTCGACGGCGGGGGTCACGACGCCGTAGCCCGTCTCCCGGACCTCCCTGATCCCGTCGGCGATCTTGTCGTACTCGCGCCTGACGAAGGTCAGATCGCGCGTCAGCCTGAGCAGGTCCTTCTTCCCTTCGAGCTTCTCACCCGACATCTCCGTGAGGATCTGATAGAAGAGGTCCTCCCGCGCAGCGATCCCTATCGTCGCAACCCCGCTCCCGAGGTCCATGCTCTTGAGCAGGGCCTCGTGAACCATGTCGGACGATCCCAGACGCTCCACGGCGCCGTCGACGTCCCTCAGCCTCCTGATCTCCCTGACCGTGTCGCCGACGAGGGACTCGAACTGCCCCCTCAGCCAGTGCCCCGCCTCGAGCTCCTCTATCCAGCCGGGCAGCTCCACGTTGACCTCCTTGACGGGGAACTCGTAGAGCACCTGCTCCAGGATGAGGTACAGGTCGTCCTGGGTCATCTTGAGGCAGTTCACAGGCACGACAGGGACGTCGTACGTCTCCTCGAGCTCTCCGCTGAGGTCGAGGGTCGCCTGATCGTAGGGGTTCGTGCTGTTGAGAACGATCACGAAGGGCTTTCCGATGTCGCGCAGTTCCTGGATGACCCTCTCCTCGGCCGGCACGTAGCTCGACCGCTCGATGTCAGCGATGCTTCCGTCCGTCGTCACGAGCAGCCCGATGGTGGAGTGGTCCGCGATCACCCTCCTCGTCCCGACCTCGGCGGCCTCGTTGAACGGTACGTCCTCCTCGAACCAGGGGGTGCTCACCATCCGGGGGCCCTCGTCCTCCTCATACCCGAGGGCGCCGTCCACGGCGTACCCCACGCAGTCGACCATCCTGACCCGAAAGGAGATGTTCTCGCGCACGCTAACCTCGACGCCGTCCTCCGGGATGAACTTGGGCTCGGTCGTCATTATGGTTCTTCCCGCCGCAGCCTGCGGGAGCTCGTCGATCGCGCGCTGTCGCTCGTGCTCGTCCTCGATGTGGGGGAGGACCAGAAGCTCCATAAACCTCTTTATAAAGGTGGATTTGCCGGTGCGGACGGGACCGACGACCCCGACGTAGATGTCCCCGCCGGTGCGTTCGGCGATATCCTTGAAGATATCGAACTTTTCCAAGGCCCTCTGCCTCCTTCCGCCTCGCTCTCCGTGCCTGGACGGGCCGACCCGGCACTACATTTATATGACGGAAGGAGTTGAATATTACCTTCCCCTCCTAGCCCGCGCCTCCCGCGGCGGCGGCCCTCACCGCGAACCTGCGGGCGTCGCGCGCCAGCCTGTCCGGCCTGCGGAGGTACCTCGACCGCGGCAGCTCCCCGGAGGCCAGTCCGGCCACGACGTCGCAAAGGAACGCGTTGACCGGCGCGGGGACGCCCGCGCGCCTCCCGCGGTCCGCTACGGCACCGTTGAGGAAGACCACCTCGCTCCTCCCCTTCCCCGACTCGAGGTCCATCTGCAGGGACGGCGCTTTCTCGCCGCGCGACGATCCGGCCGCCGGCGCCAGGGCGAGTCGGGCCAGGAATCCCGGCGGGTACAGCATAAGGATCCTCGCAAGGCGTACGGGGAAGCCAGGGAGGTCGACGGGGCGGACGCCGATAGCCGACATGACGCGGCACGCCTCTCGAAACGCGCCCTTTTCGACCGAGAAGGCAGCAGGGTCGGAAAGCACCTCGAGGGGGGTCATCCCCAGAACGGCAGGCACGGCGTTGGCGATCATGTTCAGGAGCAGCTTCGACCACTTGAGGTCGCGGTAGTCCGAATACTCCCGCACGTCTATCCCCGCCCGCGCGAAGGCGTCCGCGGCGATCTTCACGGGTGTCTCGTCGCCCACTGGGGCCAGGCCGAGCCCGCCGGTTTCCGTGTGCTGGACCACCCTCCCCGGCTCGGGCAGGGACGCGCTGATCGTCAGGGAGCCGGCCACCACCCGCTCGCTGCCGACCGCTCCCGCCACGGCCTCCTCGTGGCCGATTCCATTTTGAAGCGTGAGGAAGGCGCCCCTGGAGCACTCGGGGGACGACTCAATCTCGCGGAGCGCACGGTCGACATCGTACCCCTTGACGGTCAACAGCAGGAGATCTACGCGGCCGAGTGCAGCGGCAGCCTCCGCCAGTCGCGCCGCAGCCAGGGGCCGGACGACTTCCGGCTTCGATCCCTCCCTCTCAACCCTCAGGCCACCTCGAACGATGGCGCGTACGTGAGCCGGGCGGCCCAGGAGGCACACGCGGTGACCGGCGGCGCAGAGGAGCGCCCCCAGGTATGATCCGACCGCCCCCGCGCCGTACACGAGCACGTCGAGCCGGCGCCCGACCTTCACCGCGCGTCTTTCCCTTCACGCTCCGGTGTCACGCTCTGATTCACCTTGAGCTCCTCGCCCGACAACAGCCTTCGGACGTTGGCGCGGTGCGCGTAGACGGTCAGCACCGAGATCGCAGCCCCCAGAACCACGTACTCGAGGGGCTCGCGCAGGAAATACAGAACGATGGGAACGCTTACAGCCCCGAGCATGGATCCGACCGACGCGTACCTGGTCAACGCTACCAGCGCGACCCAGGCCGCGACTGAGATCGACGCCGCGGCCGGCGACAGCCCCAGGATCACGCCGAACGTGGTCGCTACCCCCTTGCCGCCCTTGAACCCGAGGAACACCGACCAGTCATGCCCCACGATGGACGCAAGGCCCGCGGCGGCCGTCACGGCCGGCGATGCCCCCGCCCACCCGGCGATCCCCACCGCGAGGACGCCCTTCAACGCGTCGACGGCGAAGACGAGCAGCGCGGCGCCGGTGCCCGCGACGCGCAGCACGTTCACGGTCCCGATGTTACCGCTGCCGTAGCGCCTGACGTCGACGCCCTTCGCCCAGCGCACTACCAGCAGCCCGGTGGGCACGGACCCGAGGAGGTACCCAGCGAGAAGCACGAGCAACCCTGTCGTCACGCTCCCCCTCCTTCTTGTTCCTCACTTCGTTGACGTCCTCCGCCTAGCCTTCTGCCGCCTTCCCCGAAGGTGAAGCCGGATCGGGAT
>JALGWA010000115.1 GCA_025774425.1 bacterium | reverse complement strand
TAGGCTCACGCCGAGGCCGAGCGAGAACTCCCTGGGGTACGTGCGTGACCCGAGCCTTATGGAGAGACCGCGCGCCGGCCGCCACTCGATGCCCGTGCCGAGCGCCGTGGGGCGACCGTTCTCCTTCTCGATGCGCAAGCCGCACGCGACGGTGCGGCATGCGGCGTAGCCGAGACCGGCGGCCACCCGCCTGGGAACACCCCCGCCCGGCACATCGAGACGCGACCCGAGTGCGTTTGCGGCGGCGAAACTGATCCGCAGCCGGCCGGTGACATAGGCGTAGGTCGAGAAGTCGAGCATGAGACATCCGCCGCCGTACGCGTCCTTCGCGGCGACCCGTCCCAAGCGCAGCCCCGGCTGTATCCACACCCCCTTCCGGCGGATGCCGACCGACACCGAGAGCGAGTGCTCCGCGTAGCCGGGCGCCCCGAGGCGGTCATAGCGGAGACATAGGCCGGTGCGCATGCTTCTCGACACCAGTCTGACGCGGGCGGCGACCACATCGACTCCGGCGAGCGCGAAGGGCCGGTAGGCGAACGCCCGGGCGACAACGGCCGGGGCGTCCGCGCCGCCGTGAAAGACCGTGCTCACCGATCCGTCGGCCAGTCCCATGGCGTCGACGTTCGAGCAGCCCCGCGCGGCCGGAGACATGGAGTCGAGTTCGAAGGCGGCCCGCACCGCACCGCTTGGGACCAGGCACGCCGACGCCAGGACCGCCAGGCACGGGGCCCGGCGCAGGCACGCCCGAATGCGGTCCGCGAACGGCGTCACCGCCTCACCAGCACGACGGGAGCCTTGGCGCGGAACGCGCGGCCGCCGGCGACCGGCACGGCCTCGAGCAGCACGATGTAGACGCCGACCGGGGCAGGACGGCCGTCCTTGACGGTGCCGTCCCAGAACGTGACGCGCCTCTCCTCGACCACGTCCCCGTCGAGCAGCGTCTTGAAAGGCCGCCCGTTGATGTCGAACACCCTGAGCCGGACCACCGCGGCCTCGGGCACCTCGACCGAGACGGACAGCAGGTCATCCGAGCCGTCCCCGTCGGGCGAGAACGTCCGCCGGCCCAGGCTGAGAAAGCCGCCCGCCTCGGGGAGAATGACCGAGACGCTGTTGGGACGGCCCGGGCTGCCCGCGCTCGCTCCGAAGTGGGGCGACCAGTTGGATGCGAGCGTCGACCTGGCGCGGGCGTCGATCCTCTCGATCGAGCGCCCAGGCTTCCCCCAGGCGGCGGCGTATGCGACCGAGTCGACGCATGTGCCGAAGGAGTCGCGGACGACCACCATGTCCGCCGAGCCGTCGCGGCCGTCGCTGTCGTTGAGAGTGGGCCACCCGCCGGCCGGCCGCATTACGGGGCAGGCGCAATCCGGATGGGCTGCGCGGAAGTCCTCTTCGTCCTCGACGAGAACCAGATAGCCGCCGGGAGCGACATAGCAGGCCTCCTCGGCGATCGCCCTCCGCCTGCCGCCCGAGTCCTCGAGCGTCCACTTTCCGAGGTCGATGAGCGCATCGCTCCTGTTGAAGACCTCCGCCCACTCGCACCCGCCTGCGGGCGGTTTGAACATGAACTCGTTTATGACGACGGGAGCCGGCCGGACGAGTATGCTCGTCACGAGAGAATCGTTGGCGCGCCGCCTGTCGAGAGCACACGTGAGCCATACCCTTGTCTCGTGCAACCCTTCCCCCGTGTTGGCGAGGTCGACGGCGACCGGGCGCGAGGCGCCGGGCGGGATGTCGGCCGTGACCATGGAGGTGTCCTCGGCGCCGGCGCAGGCCGCATGCACGCGGGCGCCGCGGCCGAACGCCGCCGTGCCGAGATTCTCGACCAGGCAGATCACCTGCAGGGTGGCATGGTCGGGCCGGCTGTAACGCGACAGGCATGCCCGCGCCATGGCGAGATCGTACGGCGGGTGGTTGAAGTCACCGGGAGAGGGCGCCGCGAAGACGGTGAAGTCCGCCGAGTTGTCGCCGGTATCGGCGCCGTCCGGGTCGCGGCCGAGACTCGCGCCGGAGCCCGAGAGCGGCGCGGGAGAACCCTCGTAATACTCCTCGAAGTCATGGGCGCCCCAGCCCACGAGGTCGACCTCGCCCGCGGGCGAGACCAACATGCAGGCGTCGGGCCCGTTCTGAAGGTCGAGAGTGGTAACGTGGTCCGGCACGGGGGTGACGGCCCCCTCGCCTATGACGAAGAAGCCGTGCGCCCTGACGGTGTCGCCGCGGCCGCCGCGCCACTCGCTCTTCCACTTGTCGGGATAGGCGCCGTTCCCCGTCGCCGCTTCGTACTCGTACAGGCAAACGTCGCGGTCGGTCCTGTTGTAGAGCTCGATGAACTCCCCGCCGGTGTCCCGGCCTTGCGGGTCGTAGAGTACCTCGTTGACGACGACGGCGAGCGAGTCGGAGAGGCATATCCGGGGAGCAAGCAACACCAGCCCGACCGCGAACACCCTTACCCATCCCATCATCACTACATCGATGCTGCCCCCACGCGGGCGGCATGTCAACCTCCCCCCCATGGGGTCAGAGCTCAAAATGCACAGTGCACCGGCACCCGGTCACTCGACATTTCGCGCTGGCACGAAGGTTGCAATAGGCAGAGGGCGTTATGGCAAGGCCCATACGCATAGAGTTCCCGGGGGCTGTGTACCACATCACCGCTCGGGGCAACGCCAAGCAGGGAATCTTCCTCGGCGACCGGGACTATCGCAGTTTCTTCTCGATTTTCGCAGACGTCTCGGCCGAGTGCGACTGGCGGTGCTACGCCTATTGCCTGATGCCCAATCACTACCACCTGGTTCTAACGACACCGACCGGAGTGCTGTCCCGCGGCATGAAGCTTCTCAACGCTGTGTATGCCCAGCGATTCCACCGGCGGCACGATTCCGCGGGCCACGTCTTCCAGGGCCGGTTCAAGTCCATGCTCGTCGACAAGGAACCCTACCTCCTGGAAGTATGCCGCTACGTCGTCCTCAACCCTGTCAGGGCGCGGCTCGTGGAGAAATGCGAGGAATGGCCGTGGTCCAGCTACCGGGCGACACTGGGAATCGACCCGAAGCCTTCATTTCTCGACAGCCACCTGCTCCTCGATCGGTTCGGGGACAAGGAGGGCAAGGCCCGCAGGGCGTTCGCGGAATTCGTCGAGGGCGGAAGGTCGGCTCGAAGTCCATGGGAGAGATTGCGCGGAGGCGTGTTCCTCGGCGACGAGGCGTTTGTGTCACGCTTTTCCAAGCAACTCGCCGCGAGGAGGGGTGATCGCGCATTCCCCCATACCCAGCGCCGGGCTGACCGCCCATCCCTGGGCGAGATCTTCACCGACACGGAGGACGATGCCCTCAGGGGCCGCCAGGTGCTCGACGCGCAGAGACTGTGGGGCTACAGGGTCGCGGAGATATCAGAGCATCTCGGCCTCCACCGCAACACCGTTGCGGGCATCGTAAGGAGGGCCTTGCGCAGGGAGAGCCGGGACGCCTAGTCCAAGTGCGGCTTGCCCACGACACTCATGTAGACCACGCTTTCGTCCTTGCCGTCGACTCCTATGATTGCGTTGACTTCGTCGTCGAACAGCGCACCGACCTGGCATGAACCCAGACCCACGGCCGCTGCGGCGAGTGCGAGGTTCGCGCCGACATGGCCCGCGTCGAGGTAGATGTACCTGTAGGCCCGCTGGCCGTACTTCCACTTCGATCTCTGGAACACGGCGGTCCACACAACGACCATGGCGGCCTCGAGGCACATCCTCTGCCCGAGCGCGGCGATCGCAATGTCGTTGGACCTGTCGCCCTCGCTTATCAGGTCGAGACAATGCTCCCTCACCGAGTAATGGTAGACACCCGCCGGGACGCCGCTCACCCTGTTCACCACCACATAGGTCTCGATCGGGTAGAGGGCCCCGGCCGACGGGGCAGTGCGGAATTCGAAGCCCCGCTCCGACCTCTGGATCCCAGACGCCGCCCAAAGCAGGTAAGAGACCTGGCCGGACGTCAGGGAATCCCGACTGTAATGCCTTATGCTCTTCCGCCTGAGCAGCGCCTCATCGAACGACAGCGTCTCGATCTCGACCCTCGAGGCGAGGTTGATTTTCCTCGCGTGGGGATACTCCTTGTAGACATCGGGCCTGGACGCCCAGTCCGGCCCCCCGCCCGTCATCTTCTCGCGATGGTATTTCGTCTCCTGATGAAACTCGTCCCCGATGCCGTATGTCATCTTCGCCTCACCTCACCACGTTGGATGCGCCATGTGCATTCCGGGGGTCAGAGCACTGTGCATTTTGAGCTCTGACCCCATCAGTCGAAGAGGAGTCGGGCTTCCTCGGGGGTGAGGATTCCCCTCTCGACGGCCAGGTCGGCCACCGGCATGCCCCGCTCGAGAGCCTCTTCCGCGATTTCCGCGGCCCTGCGATAGCCGATCCTCGGACTCAGCAGCGTGGCCAGCGCCGGGTTGAGTTCGAGGTACGACCGGCAGCGCTCCTCGTCCGCCGTGATGCCCCTGACGCAGCGTTCCGCGAAAACGGGAAGGTAGTTGACCAAGAGCCGCATGGACTCGAGGATGTTGTAGGTCATGACGGGCACCATCACGTTGAGCTCGAGCTGCCCCGCCTGCGCCGCCAGTCCGACCGCCGTGTCGCCGCCGATCACCTGGAAGCCGACCATATCCAGGCATTCGGCCATGGACGGGTTCACCTTTCCCGGCATGATGGATGAACCCGGCTGCACGGCCGGCAGGCGTATCTCGGCTATTCCCGTCGTCGGGCCGGACGCCAGAAGCCTGAGGTCATTGGCCACTCGCACGAGTTCGACGGCGAGCTCCTTGAGCGCGCTCGAGAACGCCGCGAGCAGCGCCCGGCTCTGCAGCGCCTCGAAGCTGTCCCTCGCCGCGCGGAACTCGACACCGCAAAGCTCGGAGAGCTTCTCTACGACCTTCCGCCTGTAGTCGGGATGGGCGTTCACCCCCGTGCCCGTCGCCGTTCCGCCGATCGCGATCTCCAACAGGCCGCCGCGCCTCTCGCGGAGCCGCCCGGCCGCGCGGTCGATGGCCTCGCCGTACGCCCGGAACTCGTCGCCCAGGGTGACCGGCATCGCATCCATGAGATGCGTGCGACCGGACTTGCGGACATGCCCGAACTCGCCGCCCTTGTCCTTGAACGCACGCGCCAGGTCGCCGACGACCTGCACGAGTTCGTCGGCCAGCTTGACGACGGCGACATGCGACGCCGTCGGAAAAGTGTCGTTGGAGGATTGCCCCATGTTGACGTGGTCGTTGGGGCTCAGGTAATCATAGTCGCCGCGCTCACGCCCGAGTATCTCCAGGGCGCGGTTGGCGAGCACCTCGTTCACGTTCATGTTGACCGACGTCCCCGCCCCCGCCTGGAAGACATCGACCGGAAACTGCCCGTCGAACCCGCCCGCGAGAACGTCGTCGGCAGCTTGCACTATCGCCGCGCCGCGCTCTCCGTCAAGAACGCCGAGTTCCATATTGGTGAGCGCCGCCGCCTTCTTCAGCGTCACATACGCCGAAATGAGCCGCGGGTCTTCCCTGAGCGCACTGACCGGAAAGTTCTCGAGAGCCCTCACCGTCTGGACGCCGTAATAGGCGTCGGCCGGGACCTTGACT